>CALEIL010000176.1 GCA_937876435.1 uncultured Bacteroidota bacterium | reverse complement strand
GTGGAGTAGCGCCGATCCCGGGGAAAATCGCCTGCCCGATGGGGTCGAGGTCCAAATGCTGGAACTCGATTGGGTGAATATAAACACCAGAAACGGCAAAAAACCACCGATCGCTTACGTACATGGGGAGATGTGGGGAGTCGGCGGCGTAGTGACCGTCCCGGATAATCCACGGGGAGAACGGAGTAAATCCATCGAAAACCGCTGCAAAGGACGGGGAGAATGGAATACATACGACGTGGTGTGTGTGGACGGAACAATCAAATTATCCGTCAATGGTAAATTTGTCAATGGCATCAGCGAATCGACCCAACGAAAAGGGTTTATGTGCATGGAATCCGAAGGAGCTGAAATTCATTTCCGAAATCTGAAAGTGATCGAACTGCCCGGTGGATTGGCCAAAGGGGTGGAAGAACAGTAGATGGCCACTATCGACGGGGCATTAATATTTTTGAGCTTTGATACTGCGGCTATGTGTCCTATGGGAAGCGTATGTCACACATCTTCGTGAAAGAGACGATCAGTGAAGGGGATTTTGCATCGTGGAACCAGAGGTCGAACCGGCGCAATTATATTAGGAACCTGTCTTATGACCGGAATGTTTTACTGATGCCTCGAACGGGGTAAATTTTTTAAACTTTTCTTTCGCTCATTCCTTACATTACATCTCCTTAAAAAAAGAAAAGTGCGCTTACTTTCCTCCTGGTCCAGAACCAACGTATTGTTGTTTTTGGGAATCATTCTGATCTCCTTCAACCTGCGACCGGGCCTGACGAGCGTAGGAGCCATTTTGGGTCTGATACAGAATGATCTGGGAATGTCGCACACCCAAATGGGTATCCTGACCACTCTTCCATTGCTGGCATTTTCCACCGCATCCCTGCTGACATCTCGTTTAACCAGTAGATTTGGGCTGGAAAAGAGCTTGATGATTGGGGTCATCATGATAGGAGCCGGAACCCTGTTGAGAGGCATGAATGGGGTATTGCTGCTCTATACAGCTACCGTTATCATGGGTGGGGGCATTGCGATCTGCAATGTGTCCCTGATTCCACTGATCAAAACCCGGCTTCCCCACAGAGCTGCCGTAGTTACCTCGGCTTATACGCTTTGTATGAGTTTGTTTGCTGCTTTTGGTTCAGGAATGACGGCCCCTATGGCGGTGGATTGGGACCTGGGCTGGCGGGGTGCTTTGATGATATGGGCGGTTCTGGCCCTGATCACCATCCCGGTCTGGGGGATCCAGTTGAAATCCCGTCACGCAACACCCCATGTGAAAAACAGGAATCATGCTGGAATGAATATATGGAAATCCCGAAGGGCCTGGCACATCACCATATTTATGGGTCTGCAGTCCTTTATTTTTTACGTACTGGCCTCGTGGGGACCTGAAATATTGATCGATAAGGGATTTTCAATCGAAGAAAGCGGTTGGGCGTTATTCTATATGCAGATTGTTTCTCTGCCCGCGGTATACTTCACACCGATTCTGGCTGATAAACCGGGATTTTTAAGAAAAATGGTGGTTCTGATGTCCGTTTTCTTCTTCGCGTCCTACCTGATGCTGCTAAGCACTGAACGCTGGGTGTTGTATGCTGCATTTACGATCATGGCGCAGGCCTCCGGCGCCAGTATAAGCCTGGCCTATTATTTGATCAGTCAGGCGACTGAGGAAGGGGTGAACACTACGAAACTTTCCGGAATGGCGCAATCTTTTGGTTATTATATCGCTGCCGCCGGGCCAGTATTGATCGGTTGGTTGTTTGACCTGATACAGGACTGGAACATCATCATAATGTTGTTCCTGGGGGTTATCGGTATCTATACGTATTTTGTCTGGCAATCCATCCGGACGGGTACGGTGGAATCGGATTAGGATACTATCCTTGTTTTTTCTTCCAGTATATTAACCTTTTGGCGTATCGGCTTCTGAAATATGGGGACTATTCCGTATTATTAGATGGTTATATAAAAAGCTATTCCAAGATGAATCCACGCCCTGCCTATTCCCGATGGACCTACATTTTGTTCCCTGCTCTGGCTGTAATGCTGGGTTGGGGATTGCGCGGCCATATAGGCGGCGGACCTTTTGGCGCGATGATTCCGGGTGCAATGCTGGCAATGTGTCTCGGAATTTTGCTTCAAATGCCGGCGCATCTCACCGCTGTTCTGACGGTTTTTGGGGTTTTCGGAATAGGACTGGGAGGAGAAATGACCTACGGACAAACCCTTGGTTTTCTCCGAAATCCCGATACTCTGTGGTGGGGATTGGCGGGTACGACGCTCAAAGGTGGTGTCTGGGGATTCCTTGGAGGTGCGATACTGGCACTGGGTTTTTTGTATCACCGCCTACCCAGAAAGGTGATCATCGTGGGATTTCTACTGATGCTGTTGGCGTTTTTTCTCGGATACAAACTGATCAATGACCCCAGGCTGTTGTATTTCTCCGGACCTGATAAACCCCGGGATGAATCCTGGGGGGCCTTGTTATTGGGGGCTCTAGCCTTGTTGATGTATTACAAAAGAAAATTATCGGACCGGGACTTTGGATTGGTCCGTCGTTTTGCCCTTTATGGGCTGATCGGCGGGGCGTTGGGGTTTGGTCTGGGAAGCCTGTGGATTGTAGTGGGCAGTCGTTACGATACCATCTTCACCGACTACTGGAAAGGCATGGAATTCTCCTTTGGATTCCTACTGGGGGGAGCGTTGGGTCTGGCGTCCTGGAAAAGTCGAAAGGAGATCGAAGAGATCCAATCGAGCGTGCGATCGAATGGTCAGGAGAGGTCTCTGAGCTTCTTCCAGGAAATCGCTTTGTTGTCGGTATTAGTCATCGTGATCCACGCCGTAGTTCCCTATTCGCTGGAACCGGTCGTGGATTCGTTGAACCGCTCCTACGCGGATGGTTTTGGGACGGCTTTACTCCGCGATTTGCTCAGGTTGGTGGTAGGCTACGGATTTTACGGGCTATTAATGGTTTTGGTCTTGATGAGATTTCCGGCGATGGCGTGGCAGATTGGCATTGCGTTGACCTTTTCACACGCTGCGATCGATCTTGTCCGGGATTTTTATCCCGATCGCCCTATTTGGTCTCCTTTTACCATGCATTTTGTCCTGACGGCGGTCATGATCTTGATCGTATCCTGGCTTACGGCCTATTTTCGTCGGCGGGATCACCAGGTCTATCATTTGTTTATCGTATTGATCTGGGCCTGTATCGTGGAATCTTTGATTCGGCTCATCTTTTTGTCGGGAAGCTTGTCGGTCAGCGGGATGTCCTTTGGCGAGATCGTGCTCGACCGATTCTTTGTTGACCTCTTCTTTATTGTTTGTGCGGTTATTCTGACGATCCTTATCATCCGATTCCGAAACCGTCAACCGCTTATCCAGGCAGGATAAATTCGATTTCCTCTTATAGATGTATTGCGTACACCCCGGAAATTATGAGTCGGTGAATAGCGAATAGTACCTTATTTTTACCTTACAACCTTGCCAAATAACAAGTGCCAGACACAGGCAAGAACCGATGTCCGGCTACTTGATGAAAGCAGGGTGAAGTCCTCTTACTACCAAAAACCACCCTCCAATATTAGTTTTCCTGAGCATTTTGTTGTGGAGGCCATATGGTAGTCGTGGGATAGAATTTTCGGAAATTTCAATTCCGCATAATCACAATTTTTGTGATGGCTTTATACGGTTCGTTTCTATATTCGGAACCCAATTTTAGATTGGATGTCATATATTTTCGAAGATCAGGCACATCCTCCCTGAGTACAAAACTCTTCCTCCGGTTGTAGTTGTCCCGGTATTCGACCACCACGTAGCGTCCGGATTTTGACAGTATAATCGATTTGGGATAAAACCTCAAGCTGCGGTAATCTTGGCTACCCGAAGCCTGGGCTCGGTATGGACTTTCATAGTGATAGTCTGATCCAAATAGCCAGAATGAGAGAATTATATCAATAGCTTTTACTGGATGAAGTATAGAGCGGAATTCGAATTTTTTTTGAGGAGTAAACAAAGGTTTTGGGTATCTTGGAGGCTTGAATAGGTGCCTGCTGGAATCTGACGGGTCAACGCAAGGACAGCTAACTTTCTATTCATTCCTATTTTAAACTAAATTGGTCAACCTCCCTATGTGGCAATTCGTGCAAAGCAAGCAAACTTTGATCATCGTCGGTATTTTATTATTTGTAGGTTTTGTAACTTTTGTTGATCTGGACCCTGAGCGCCCGATACTGACCTACACCGCCGGGATAGCTATCCTGATGGCATTCTGGTGGGTGACCGAAGCTATTCCCATAGCGATTACCTCTCTGCTTCCCGTGTTTTTGTTTCCCCTGTTGGGAGTCATGGACAGCGGAAAGACAGCGGGTGCTTATATCAACTACATCATCTTCCTATACATTGGAGGATTTATGATGGCACTGGCCATGGAAAAATGGAACCTGCACAAGCGGATTGCTCTTTTTGTACTTCTGAGAGTGGGGCAAAAGCCGATTCACATTCTATTTGGATTCATGTTTGCCTGTTTCTTTTTGTCAATGTGGATGAGCAATACGGCTACGGCGATGATGATGGTTCCGATCAGTCTTTCCGTGATCAAGAATCTGGAGGAATTTTACAGTCCGGACGTCATCCGGCGCTACAGCATAGCGGTATTTCTGGGACTGGCGTATTCCTGTTCCATCGGAGGTGTGTCGACCCTCATAGGAACTCCTCCCAATCTTTCTTTTGCCCGGATTTATGCGATATCTTTTCCCGATGCTGCCGAGATCAGCTTCTCTATGTGGATGTTGTTTGCTCTTCCACTGGGTTTGTTGATTCTCTTGATTACATTGTTGGTTTTGTACCTTCTATACGTCCCCAAAAAAAACATGCAAAATGTTTCCAAAACCATGTTGAAAGAAAAATATGCCGAACTGGGTCCCATGTCGCGGGAGGAAAAATGGGTTGGGGCTTTGTTTGTAATGATGGCTTTACTGTGGACATTCAGGTCCCCCATCGAGATCGGATCATTTAGGATTCCTGGCTGGTCGCAGTTGTTTTCCTATCCCGGATACTTCAATGATGGCACTATTGCCATTGCCATGGCTGTGCTACTGTTCTTGATCCCTTCCCGGGAAAAATCGGGATTGATGGATTGGAAAACCGCGGTAAAATTACCCTGGGATATCGTACTGCTGTTTGGTGGAGGTTTTGCGCTGGCTCTGGCGGTCAAAGATAGTGGACTAGGTCTTTGGATGGGAGAGTTGATCACCGACAACAGCGATTGGAGTCCCCTGGCACTCATGGCGGCGCTCACTGCGGGGATGTCCTTTCTGACCGAATTCACTTCCAATACCGCCACAACGGAAATGGTATTGCCGATCATTGCAGGGATCTCTGAAAGCTCGGGAATTCCACCGCTTCTGTTGATGGTTCCGGTGACGGTAGCTGCTTCGATGGCTTTCATGTTGCCCATCGCCACACCCCCCAATGCGATTATTTTTGGGAGTAGCTCGCTTCGGATCGTAGACATGGTCAAAGCAGGAGTAATCATCGATTTGATAGCCGTCTTGCTAATAATCGCCGCCATGTATTTGTGGGGGATACCGGTGTTTGGGATCGTGGTGTGAGAAGGATAAGCGAGAGGTAGAAAACCAAACGAAAAACGTCTTACGCCCGAAAGGCCGTAGAGAAAGCAGAGAATCAATTGACAAACGACATTCGCCTGAAACGCCGGACCTGGAGAATCAATAGACAAACCCCAACCGCCCGGATGTTAATTCCCTGCAGAACTCTCATTTTCTGTTAAACTCCGGTTTGGATTCTAATTTAACACTCCTCAATGCAATGCTAACGGGGGGAAATTCCGTTGTAATATCCACAAATGTATTTGTGCTAGCCTTGAAAGCAGTCAAAACTTAAAAAATATAACTATGAATTTTGATCGCTTTAAAACTTTACACTTTATTTATTTTTGTTTAATCGCCCTGTTGATTGGAGTAACTCCGATAATGGCGCAGGATAGTTTACAGTTTTCCCCCTGGGGAGAAACCCACAGTCAACCTACCGCCATGGTTCCCTGGGGAGATGATGGATTCGTTATAATACAGAAATCAGGACAAGTCGAAACGGTGGATGCTGATGGAAACCATCTGGATGAGGTGCTGGATATTTCCAATCATATCGGCAGTGCGGAGGATGAAAAAGGTTTGCTGGGTGTGGCTCTCCATCCCTCCTATCCTGACAGTCCGTACCTCTATCTCAACCATACGGATGAAGAGGACAATACGGCCGTCGTACGGTACGTATTTCACCCTGACTCCACATCAATCGATACCGCGACGAGAATGGTGCTTCTTTCGGTAGAACAGCCGTATGCTAACCACAATGGTGGGTGCATTATATTTGGTCCGGATGGTTACCTGTACATTGGTATGGGTGACGGTGGATCCGCAGGTGATCCGGAGAACAGGGCACAGGATCTGGGCACTTTGCTGGGGAAAATGCTTCGGATAGACGTAGACAGCGAAGATCCTTATGGAATTCCGGAGGATAATCCGTTTGTGGATTCCATGGATGTCATGGAAGAGATCTGGTCTTATGGACTCCGAAATCCATGGAGGTTTAGTTTTGATAAAGAAACGGGGGATATGTGGATAGGAGATGTAGGTCAGGGAGACGTGGAAGAAATAAGTCTGGAGTTGCGCGATAGCGTGGGCGGACTCAATTATGGATGGAGGTGTTACGAAGGCGATCAGGAATATGATACGAGCGAAGATTGTGAGGGACCGTTTGTAGATCCCATCATAACACGCGATCATACGACCGGCGACGCGTCGATCACTGGCGGATACCGGTACAGGGGACCGGATACATCCCTGCACAACCTGTATGTTTTTGGAGATTTTATTTCCGGGAATATTTATGTGGCAATGCTCAATGATCTCGATACTCCCACCGTGGATACGCTGATGACCATGGGCAACATCGCCAACGTGGCTTCGTTTGCGGAAGATAACGACGGGAATCTCTACGCCCTGTCCCTTGGCGGGCAGATTTACAAGCTGGAAACTGGAGGTGATGATGCGGGCTCTGAATGTGATACCCTCGCAGCGCCGGAATTGGCCATATTGACCAATGGAGATGATTCGACCAGCATAGAGACCGATTCCACTTATGATCAGTACGTCTGGTATTTTAGCGAAGAGTCGGAAGACAAAGAAGAATTTGAGTCGGTGGATACTACCGAGGTCCATGAATTAATGGTCACAGAACCGGGAAATTATTATGTGGTCGTGACCGACACCGCCAGTGGTTGTGAGTTGGAATCCGAAATAATCAACGTGACGTTGACCAATTCAGTAAGCGCATTGGAGTTTTTCAACCTGAAGGTTTATCCAAACCCGGTATCAGATGTTCTTACTATACAAACGGAAGATGTTTTGTCCAATGCCAAAATTGATGTTATAAACAGCCGCGGGCAGATCGTACGTCGGGTAGAATCGCAATTGCCCGGAACGGTTTCACTCAATAACCTGCCTTCGGGAATGTATTTTGTGAAGTTTCTGGCTGATAAAAAATATCACGTAGCCAAGATTTTCAAGGAGTAGAATCCATTGACTGGCTGCCAGGTAATTTTCCCCTTTTTGAAGACAGAGCTTTTGGTAGGCGTGAAAGGGAAAATGGGCATTTGATCAGAAGGTTAATACGTCCTTTCGCGATGCAATCACTACGGTCATTGTATGCGATCAGGGACTCTATATAAATCATCCGGTTTTCTTATTAATTCTTATAGTGTTCCGTTTCATAAATACTCCTAATTTATGGAATGGAACACTACTTTATAACAAGCTTTGATACGCTCATGCATAGTGAGGAGTACAATTGGAAGTTTTTCCTCTCCAATTCAAAACCTTGACTTGGGATCGATCTATTTTATGGAATCAAGGGACTTCCAGAATAAGATTGTGCGCTTCTTACTTTGTTTTCCATTCTCGCACTCATTCTCATTCTCGCTCTGCTAAAATCCGTATCCCACCCCGATGTTGTAAATCGGTTGGAATTCCGAACTGAAGTTGTCATTGAGACTAAAGTGGTAGGCTTGACCGTAGAACAGGTCTATAGCAAATTTTTTCTTGAATACGTATTGCACACCTCCTGTACCGCCCAGTTGAAAACTGGTCTGACGGTTGTTTCCGGTGGAACTGATGCCTCCTCCGTACAGCGATGTGAACCCGGCTACCGGCCGCAAAAACAATCCGATAGGAACTTCAAAGATCTTGTGAAGCGGGTAATAACGGTATCCTGCCCGGAGATCTACATTGGCGTGGATCTGATTGCTGAACGGGGAGCTGTTGAAACCAAGTCTCAGGGCGGCATCGATGCTTGTTTTATCGTTGAGATTGATTTCCAGATATACTTCGGGGTCACTGTATTTGATAAACGTGTAAAGATTGACCTTGAAGATCGCTTTCTGAGATATTCCGGCTACGGCTACGATGCCAATAAGGCTCAGAGTCAGCAGTAATTTTTTCATTTTTATGATTTTTGGCATAGTAACAACGTATAAGCCCATCAATCCCGATAAGGATTCCACCTTATTTTAAGATAGAACGTGAAATTACGATTTTTTGGATTTCTGAAGTGCCTTCATAGATCTGGGTAATCTTGGCGTCCCGCATCATCCGTTCTACATGATATTCCCGCACGTAGCCATAGCCCCCGTGGATCTGGACGGCTTCCGTAGTGACTTTCATGGCTGCTTCCGCTGCAAATAATTTGGCCATCGAGCCGCTAAGGCTGTAGGATCCACCGGCGTCCTTATCCCGGGCTGCCTGATAAACCAAAAGCCGGGCTGCTTCGACCAGGGTAGCCATTTCTGCCAGTTTGAAGGCGATACTCTGGTGGTGCGAAATAGGGACCTCAAAGGAAGTTCGCTCCCGGGAGTATTGGGTGGCTCTTTCCAGAGCCCCGGCTGCAATTCCCAGGGCTTGTGCCGCAATTCCAATCCGTCCCCCTTCGAGGGTTTTCATAGCAAACCGAAACCCTGAACCATCCTCACCGAGCCGGTTTTCCCGGGGTACTTTCACCTGGTCGAGCATCAACGAGCATGTGTCACTCGACCGGATGCCCATTTTATCTTCTTTTTCACCGGTGGTGATTCCGGGGGTATCAGCCGGGACGATGAATGCATTGATCCCCTGGTCTTTTTTTTCAGGGTGAGTTTGTGCCATAATCAGGTAAACGTCGGCGTATTTTCCATTGGTGATCCAATTCTTTGTCCCGTGGAGGATGTAGTGATCTCCTTCTTTTGTGGCAGTGGTCCGTTGATGGGTGGCATCAGATCCTGCTTCTGGTTCGGAAAGGCAAAATGCCCCGAGCATCTTTCCCGAAGCCAGCGGACGAAGAAATTTTTCCTTTTGATCCTCCGTTCCGTATTTTTCCAGCCCCCAGCACACCAACGAATTGTTCACGGACATAGCCACGGCACACGACGGGTCAATTTTCGAAATTTCTTCCATCGCGATCACATAGGCCAGGGTGTCCATTCCTCCTCCTCCATAATACGGGTCCACGGTCATACCCATAAACCCCGCTTCCTGCATTTTTTGGATTTCTTCTTTTGGGTAAATGGCGTGTTTGTCCCTGTCGATGACGCCTGGTAAAAGCTCTTTCACGGAAAATTCCTGAGCTACTTTTCTGATCATTTTCTGTTCATCTGAAAAGTACATGGCATTAAATTTTGGTTTATATTAATAATTTTTCCCACCTTTACCACTCAATTGAAAGTCTATCAATATGACTATGAAAAGATTATATCTATGCCTTATAATTACAAAATGTTTGTTTTATTCAGGAAATAATATCGAGGCACAAACCGATACCATTATCCAAATACCCGATATAAAGATCAATGACCAAAGGATCCAGTTGCCTTTTTCCCAATCAAACCGAACGATCCATTTTTTAACACGCGCTGACATCGAAAAGTTGCCCGTACAAAGTATAAATGAATTATTGGCGTATCTGCCAGGAGTAGACATCCGAAATCGAGGGATCAAGGGAAGCCAGGCGGACCTGAGTCTGAGGGGTTCTACTTTTGAACAGGTACTGGTCATGATCAATGGAGTAAAGATCAACGATCCCCAGACGGGGCATCACTCGCTCAATATTCCGGTCCCGCTGGAAGCCATCCAAAGGATCGAGGTATTGAAAGGACCGGGATCCAGGCGGTATGGGCAGAATGCACTAGCCGGGGCGATCAACATCATTACCAGGATTCCGGATCTTCCCCAGACAACATTGAGTCTGGAAGGAGGATCGTACGGCACCTTCCAGGGGAGTGCTGCCGTTTCTCTGGGGGCGGAAGATTTTCATCAGGTGATGAACGTGTCGCACATCCGCAGCGACGGATTCCGGCACAATACAGATTTCAAAACCACGCAGCTATTCTACCAGAACGAATGGAATACGGATCAGGGAAAATGGTCCGTCCTGGCGGGGCACGCGGATCGTAAATTTGGAGCGAACGGTTTTTATGCGAGTCCCACTTATGTCGACCAATACGAAGAAATCCAAACCAGCAATGCCCAGGTGGGATTTTCTAAAATCGGTAATCGATGGCACATCAAGCCTTCCGTTTACTGGAGGAGGAACCAGGACGAGTACCTGCTCGTCCGTGAGCAGCCAGGGGTGTACCGCAATCTTCATATTACCAATACCTTGGGTGCAGAGGTAAATTCCGGATGGGCATCCCGGGCTGGATTGACTGGATTGGGTCTGGAATTTCGGGCCATCGGTATACAGAGCAACAACCTCGGCGATCACACCCGGCAAGAAGTGGCGGCATTTCTGGAACACCGATTGCAATCGGGGAAATTTTCCGCCACCCCCGGGATAAGCGTAAATTATTTCACGGAGTTTGGTACCTTTTTTTATCCGGGGATCGATCTGGGATTCGAGATCAATCCCAGGTGGAATGTATACGCTAACGCCGGACAGACTTACAGGGTTCCCACGTACACGGACTTGTATTACATCGGCCCGACCAACATCGGGAACGAACAGTTGGAGCCGGAGAAAGCCATGACCTACGAAGGAGGTTTTAAGTATTTTGGGGACCGGTGGTTCATCAACGGTGCTTATTTTATGCGCGACAGTCGCAATCTCATCGATTGGGTCAAGGAAAAAGAGGAGGATCCCTGGAAACCCCAGAATTTTTATCACGCCAGGATCCAGGGGATCGAGATGGAAAACCGGTATCGATTTCCGGAGAACGATTGGAGGATTTCCAACCTCAAGGTTTTTTATACCTATATTCAGGCGGATCTGGTCGATAGTGACCAATCCAATTTTTCAAGATACGCGCTTGACAACCTCAGGCACCAGGCCATGATCAGCCTGGATGGGAATGTCACCGACCGGATAAGTTATAACCTGAGCGGTCGTTATCTCGACCGGGTCAATCTGGAAGACTATGCCCTCCTGGATGCGCAGGTCCAGTATCATTGGGACCGGGGCAAGGTATGGGTCCAGGTCAACAATATCACCAATGAATCATACACCGAAACCAGCGGTGTGCCTATGCCCGGGAGATGGTTCAATGGGGGGATGAGTGTGCGATTCATGCATGGAAAATAGATAGATTCTGAAAGATCAATAATTTCAAAATATGGCAAGGAAATTACCCTGAACACATCATTCGTGATGAATTATCGTATCGGAGAATTTCCAGTTACATCAGAAACAATCCTGCGAATTGGGAAAATGATACGTTTTATAACCACCAATAAATCGCACACCTATTATAGTTTTAGGCCCAAATGCACAATAAGAAGATTTCCACCTTCAGAATGTTGTCGTTGGCATGGATTCCACATATCACACAGATTGACATGGCTTCTTCCGATCATGCGGATTTTGGAAATGTTAGAGAGCCGGAGGCTCGGTCAATTTTGTAGCCCCCGATTTCAATCGGGGGAAAGGGTGTTAATTAGCGCATTGAGATCCTTAGGATCGACCCATATCCAAAATGTGAGATGGAATCCTGCCAAACCCGCAACGGGTGCTAGTGTGCGGAAATTTAAGTAGCTATCAATGTTTTTTAAAATATTTTTTGACA
>CALEIL010000175.1 GCA_937876435.1 uncultured Bacteroidota bacterium | reverse complement strand
CTGGGCGAATACGATGGTATTGGTTGGCAATATTTTTTGGGTTAAATTCAGACTGACCAGACTATTATCCTGGGAAATTGGTTGAAAAAAAATACTACCGTTGGGTTGGACTACCGGAGTGGTGCTTTTGTAAAAGTGTGGAAGACTGGCCTGAAGTACCACCTGGGGTCGAAGTTCAGCTTGAAAAAGATTCATTTGGTTGGATGCATACTGGTATTCCCATTGTGCCCGATGCTTTTCCATACTACCACCCTGAGAAATGGCGATAGCCTCTTCCAGTGTCAGTACAGTCTCCTGCCCATATATCCCGGAAAGGGTAAATAAGGTGTTGATGATAATGATCCGGACAATGGTATGTAGAAATATTGTCCATGAAAAGACAGAACCTGAATTGGCTATAGAGACATTCATCATTTCAATCTTATTTTATTACGACGCTCATAGGTGCTCATATCTGAAAGGATCACCATTTCACCTTCAACAAGTCCATCTGTAATTTCCACACGTTCTAAGGTTCTCATCCCCGTCTCCACATGTTTGGCTATAGCTTCATTCCCCCTGATTACAAACAATTTCTGGCTACGACCAGGTCTGATTGCGGGACTATTGGGGATAAATAATCCCGCCTCTTTTACCCCGACGACAATCCGCAAATCAACTTCCATCTGGGGACGTAGAATTTCAAATTCCGGGTCTTCCAGGGAGATTCGGAATTGAATGGCTTTGTTTTCCACCGCTGGTAAAACCTGAGCGATTGTCCCAGTTAAAATTTGGTTCCCTGCCCGGATCTGTACTGGGAGTCCCAGGTCGATTTTTCCAGCGTGGATATCCGAAACCTGACCCTCAATCTTATATGCATTGAGATTGGCTATTCGAACCAAAGGGCTTCCTTCTCCCACCTGATTACCGATGTGATCGTCCATCCAGGTAATCACTCCAGCCGTAGGGGATTGAACCGATGCCAGTTCAATTTTCTTTTTGATTTCGGTCAACCGGGAAACCTGAATCGAAAGCTGGATTTTCTCATTGAGTATATCATGATCCATGGAAGCTTTGCGATATTCGAGTTCATTTTCCAGTTTTTGTTTTTGGAGCCGGGCTATCTCCAAATTTTGCCGGGCTTTATCCACTTCTTCCTGAGTAGTGCCTCCGATCTGGAGCAATCGCAGGACATCAGTAAGTAAAGCCTCCAGATTTTGAACCTCAAGATCCATGATTTGATCTTCGAGTTCAATTTCCCTGAGGTTTTTTTCCAGCTCCAGCTTCATGCGGGTGACATTGTTTTTCTTAAGTCTAAGCTCGTCTTCTAATTGCTGATATTCCAGTTTTGCAAACTCCGTATCCAGCAGCATCAGTTTTTCTCCGGGACGTACTATTGCCCCTCGCTGGACAAGTAACCTTTCGATCCTGGTGTTCATGGGGCTTGTCAGGGTCAGTTCAGAGGAAGGTTTCACAACACCACTTGCAGTGATCGCATTTTCGATGAGGCCGTTCTGTACGGTAGCCGTGATCAGTTTCGATGCTTCCAAAGGTTTATGGATCAGGGTATTGAAGCCCCACAGAGCCAGGAAGACACCCAATAGTCCCGACAAAGACCAAAGGCCTTTTGTGAACCATTTTCGATAGCGATACGACTTAGTAAGTTCCTTATCCATACCATTACCTTATACCATGAGCTTGCCAAAAATTATCTTATTGAATATTATGGATTTATATATGATAAAAAATGAAATATTGTCCGAAAGCGAACAGTACGTGTCCGATTCCGGCACGATGAATTTCTGTATGAATTGAATCATTTTCCTGGTTTTACAGGTATTATTATTTTAGAGGCTGAACAGCTGAGGCTCGTTGGTAGGCGGGGTTATCTGAAAGCCAGGTCTGTATCCACAGGCTAATAAGGAAAACGCACTTCTGGAGGGTACAGTTTGCCTTGGAAACAAACACATGAATCCATTGAGGTTCCGCCGGAAAAAAGAGGGCATATTTTTATTAGTCATGATTTTAAATGGTATTTTGTGCTTCAGAAGTCCGGATACTCCCTGGCCGAATGTTGCCAGGACAAAAATCCGTTGTACATTGCAAGGTGTATTGAAAAACAGATCGCCCCTTGAACAAATCAATTTCTCCACTTCAATCCATCGCAGGCGGATCGCTGACCAATCTCCTGATCTGGTATGATTGGTATATCTATGCAGCCTTTTCTATATATTTTTCAGCCGCTTTTTTCCCCGATGGGAGTCAGACAGTTCAGTTATTAAAATCGGCAGGGATTTTTGCACTGGGATTTTTGATGCGCCCGATCGGAGGCCGATTTCTGGGAGCTTTTGCCGACCGGTTCGGCAGAAGGAAATCGATGCTATTTTCGGTGATCCTCATGTCAGCAGGGTCGTTGCTGATCGCGGTGGTGCCGGGGTATGACAGGATTGGAATCTATGCTCCTATCCTGCTGCTTTTTGCACGACTGTTGCAGGGACTGAGCATTGGAGGAGGGACCGGTATTATGACGGCTTATCTGACGGAGAAATCTCCGCCCCACCGCAGAGGTTTCTTTGCCAGTTTTCAATACATGACCCTGGTAGGCGGCCAGATCATCGCTTTGGGCTTACTCGTCGTTCTGCAGAAATTTGTATTGACCGAACAGGAATTGTACGACTGGGGCTGGCGGATTCCTTTTTTCATCGGGGCGGTACTGTCTCTGGGAATGTTCTACTTGCAAATGCACTTACAGGAGACAAATGCCTTCCGGGAAGTAGAATCGCTCATTCCCGGGAAGAAGAGAAATATTATAGCGCAGCTCATCCGGCATCCCAGGGCAATATTGTTTGTGGTGGGTCTTACGATGGGTGGTACACTGGCTTTTTATACCGCCATCGTATATATGCAAAAATACCTCGTTAATACAGGTGGGACCACCAAGGAGGATGCGACAATGATCACCTTTGCAGGATTGTTGATATTTGCCCTGATCCAACCCCTGTTTGGGGCGTTATCAGACAGGATCGGACGGCGTCCACTCTTGCTGGCATTTGGAATTCTGGGTCTGGTGACCACCGTTCCCATCATGAACGCCCTGAGCCGATCCGACTCCAATTGGGAAATTTTTGGTTTGCTTATGATCTACCTCGTCATTTTGAGCGCGTACTCCAGTATAAGCGTAGTAGCGAAGGCGGAGATTTTTCCGGCTGAGGTCAGGGTGATTGGAGTGGGCCTGCCGCATGCTATAACGGTAGCACTTTTTGGAGGAACAGCCGAATACGTGGCCTTGTGGTTGAAAAATGCCGGACATGAAAAAATGTTTTTTTGGTATATTACGCTGGCTATATTTATTTCTTTGCTCACCTTTATTTTTACCAGGGATAGCCGAACCAATAATAAAATTGACGGAGAGCCATATTGGTAATACACACGAACGCCACGACATTATCGTAATAGGAGCCGGCCTGGTCGGATTATCCACCGCTTACCACCTTCAAAAGCGTTTTCCGGATAAACGGATTTTTTTTCCAGCAATTCAATCATCTGATTCCTTCAGATATTATGAATAAGGCGATGAGGTCAGAAATAGAAAACGACATCCCCTGGCCCATGCATCTTATCGACCCTGATCCCGCATCCGGATCCGATGGCGTGAAATTGGCAGATGTCAACCACGACGGACTTCCGGATCTGCTGAGTGGATTTGAAGAGGGCGGTGTAAGTCGCATCTATATTCATCCTGGATATGAAAAATCGCAGAAGTATTGGAAATACATAGAAGTGCCTTCTCCAGATGTGGAAGATGCATTGCTAATCGATCTCGACAACGATGGCAGTATTGATCTGGTAACCGCATAGGAAGGGAGGACAAATCAAATCATTTTCCATTGGGCACCGGAAGATCCATCCCAATATATGGATGTATCATCATGGAAGTCGGAAGTGGTGCCAGCAATGGACGACATTAGTGCATGGATGTTTGTATTGCCGATGGATATGGATGGTAAGAATGGCATGGATCTTATCGTGGGTTCCAAAAGGAAAAGGGGAGAAAGCGAGGACGATCAGGCCATTCTCGGCTGGCTTAAATGCCCTCCGAATCCCCGGAACATTTCAGGCTGGGAATTTTTTCCTCTCTCGAGCGCTGGCTGGGTCATGTCCATAGATCTGATGGATATGGACGATGATGGCTTTTTGGACATTCTCATTTCTGACCGTAAATTCAGCAGCCAGACCGGTGTGCGGTGGTTGAAAAATCCAGGTTCGGAGTCCCCCGATCTTTACAAGAAGTGGGAGTCAGTGATGCTCGGTGTTCAAGATGGGGAGCCGATGTTTCACACCCGGGCAGATCTGGATGCCGATGGTCAGGAAGAGATTATCGTTCCGGATTTGTACACAGGACTTGCCATTTTGAAAAAGAACCATACGCATCCCGGAGGATGGGAGGAAATCGTAATCCCTTACCCCGATTGGACAGGTGGCAGGGGCAAGGCCGTCCAGTGTGCCGATATCGATGGCGATGGAAAGCTGGAGATTGTACTGTCTTTTGAAGAAGAAGGGAAAGTAGCTTCTATCCCCTACTCAGAATATAAAAAGAATGGAAAATACAGCGTGATTGGAGTAAAATTAAATCCCACCAGGAACCTCCAGGGGGATTGGGCCTTTTTTAAAATCAGCAGCCTTCAAGGGAGGAAATTCGATCTTGTCAACCTGGTAGATATGGAGGGTGATGGGGATCTGGATGTTTTGACCAATGATGAAAACGAGAAAGGTGACGGACTGGGCGTGGTGTGGTACGAAAATCCATCGAAGTAACACCACATTTTTAGCTAACCACAAATCGTTATTGACATCCAGAATAATTAGATCAGTATTTGTCTCAACCTCAGTGTAGTTTACAGTAAATCAGGAGAAGTCATGCGCATTCTCACCTGGAGTATGGGCTATTATTAATAGATCGTATTAATAAACATGATGCCTTTACATTGCTGTCACCCGATTTTCATCTGAAAGGTGGTCTTGCCTTTTTCAGACGCCAAGCTATACTCGAATCCATGATTATTCAGGATTTCACGGACCATGGTAAGTCCCACACCCTGTCCCGTTGGCTTGGTACTGAAAAAAGGGGTGAAAATACGGGCTGAAGCTTCGCTGGAAAGACCTATACCCGTATCAGTCACCATAATCACCGTTGGATTTGCCATCAATTCGATGGTCACATTTCCTTCTCCTTCGATCGCCTGGATGGCATTTAAGATAACATTGATCATCACTTGTTCTATTTGTTCAGGATCAAGCCGGGCATATTCCTCTACTTCCGGAAGCAGGAGTTTCATACCAATATCATCATCTGAGATTCGGTTCTTCATCAAAAGAAACACCCGTCGGAGTATGTTATTGAGGTTGGTAGGTACAAGAGAGGGGGCAGGGATCCGGACGACATCAGCAAAATTGTTCATAAAGAGATTGAGCCGTTGGTTCCGGTCATGGATCACGGACAAGTATTCCCGCAATTCTTCCTTCTCCATCCGGGTACCATTGAGGATGGAGTCCAGAATGGAATTGATAGCTCCCACCGAATTGTTGACTTCATGAGCCATCATGCGTATGACCTTCCCATAGGATTTTTTCTCGATGTCCAGAACCTCAGCGCTGATATCATCGATGATTAAAAACCTCCTGGGAAATCCACGATGCATAAATTGATTCATTACACAGCGGAAATATCGATGATTCCCGATCCGGATATGGATGACCTCATTTTCCCCATTTTTCATTGTGGTCAGCACAGATCCCAATTCCGGGATTAATTCACCTGGATGTTGTCCAATGTGCTGTGATTCCAGACCGAGCATTTTCCGGGCTTCCGGATTGAATTCGCTCAATCGGTCGTCGAAATCCAGAATAATAAGTCCTACCGGGATGGCTTCCACAAGTAGGGTGAGAAAATAGTGTTGCTCCTGTTGGAAGATTCTTTCCTTCCTGATATTTTCGATCATTTGGTTGTACACGTTGACCAGGCTGTTCATTTCCGGAGAATCCGTCAACCGCATTTTGTGTGTAAAATCGTGATGCCGGAGGGATTCACTGCCCACTCGGAGTTGTTCCAATGGAGTGAAAATCTTGCCAAAAAGATGGATGGCAATAAGGACCATCAGGACAATGACACCCTCCGCCAAAGCCAGGTGCCATGGGTTTTCCCGAAACTGCAGAAAAGCCAGGAAGGTTAACCCGGATAATACCAGGGTCAGAAACATTCGAAGTTGCCATTTAATATTCACCACTTCCTATATTTAAAACGTCCCTCATCATTCTATCGACCCGTGATCGACATTGTATTTGGAAAGACGTCTGTAAAGCGAACTTCTGGTAATCCCCAGGCTTCGGGCTACCCGACTGATATTTCCATCGTGAAACGCCATAGCTCGTTGGATCATTTCGATTTCCATTTCCTCCAGAGTCATGATGCCTGCTTTGGAGGCAGTCTTCGAATCGGAGGACGCGGAACTGGTAAGATTCATCGCAAAATTTTTTTGATCCAGGACTTTTTTGGACGATAATAACCAGGTTCGTTCTACGATATTTCTCAATTGTCGGATATTACCAGGAAAATCCTGGTGGGAAAGCCACTGTAAAGCTTTATCATTGACTTCCATATGCTTCCCATCACTGGAGTCATTGAGTCTTTGTACAAAATATTGTACAAGCAAAGGAATATCCTCCCTCCGTTCTGCCAAAGCCGGCAGATGGATATGAAGTAAATTGACCCGGTAAAAAAGATCCTCCCTGAACTCCCCTGTCGCCACCATGGATTCCAATTCCCTATGCGTTGCCGATATAATCCGAATGTCACTTCGTACCGTTTTACTGCTTCCGAGGGGTTCAAATGTTTTTTCCTGGAGAACACGGAGTAATTTGACTTGAGCCCGCCCGCTCAATTCTCCTACTTCATCCAAAAATATCGTACCTCCTTCTGCTTCCTGAAATCGACCATTCCGATGTTGGATCGCCCCTGTAAAAGCCCCTTTGACATGTCCAAACATTTCGCTTTCGAACAATTCATCGGGAATTCCACCCAGATTGACTTTGACAAAATTCTGATTTTTGCGCCTGCTGTTGTCGTGTATGGCTTCAGCAACCAATTCCTTTCCGGTACCACTTCCCCCCGTTATGAGTACCGTAGCATCGGTCTGTGCTACTTTCATGATCAGTGATTTGACTTCCATCATTGGTGTGGACTGACCGATGATCGTTTCTAATGCAGCGGGATTCGTAATGGTGTCCGTTCCAGTTGACCGGAGGTTCAGTTGGGTCTGCACGGATTCCAGGAGCTGTTGGTTATCCCAGGGTTTGGTTATAAAATCCCTGGCTCCGCGTTTCATCCCATCCACGGCCAGGTCGAGGGTTCCCCATGCAGTAATGAGAATAACCGGCAGTTCAGGAAACACATTCCTGATCTTTTCCAGAATGTGCAGACCTTCCCTGCCCGAGGTGTCTACACTAAAATTGAGGTCGAGAAGTACGATGTCGGGGAAAAAACTTGTAACAAATTCCAGAACATTCAGGGGATTGTATATGGTTTGGACACTGAAACCCGCTTTTGAGAAAAGCAATTTCAGTGATTGACAGACCGTACGATCATCGTCTATGATTAGAATTCGAGGTTCCATCCCATGGGTTTGGTGAGTAATGATAAAAATAATTTTTCAAATAATATGATGACCGATGGACAACATTCTCCCAATCCAGGTCCAGCAAGTGCAAATGTTGATTCCCAGGGCAGCGTATAATCCCATAATTCTATTCTTCGTACAAGGTCACCGCCGGATTCAATGCCGCTGCATGAGAGCTGGGTATCAGACTGCTGATAATGACGATGCTCAGAATGATTATCACCGAAGCCACGAGTGCACACCAATACAGATAACCAGGCATATATAGTGAATCCAGGAAAATAACCTGAATGGCAAATGCCAAACCCATTGTGATAGCCAAACTCGTCAGTACAAGCATTTCACCCGTGATCTGTTTTCGGATATGACTGCTGCTCGCTCCCATCGCTTTTCTCAGGCCAATCTCCGGTTTTCTTCGATTGATGTTGTACCTCAATATGCCGATCATCCCTATGCTAATATTGATCAGAATAAAGAGAGCCAGGGCAAATAATCCTGAAAGGGGCGCCCAGTATGTCCGATTTTGAATTTTCCGGTTCATAGCGACCTGGTCAATCCACAATTCGTGATTTCCGGTGATCCGGGCAGTGATATCGTGCATTTTTTTCAAAACCGTGTCATCTGAATCGGGATATATGGCCACCGTGATCAGTCCAAGATTTTGCCAACCCATCTGAATCGGTGCCAAAACCAGGGGGACTTCTTCCTTGAATTTTCCTTTGTATTTAAAATGTTGACATACCCCTTTAATGATGACCTCTTCACCCATAAAATCGAAGACAAATCCCAATGCAGTGGTATCTTTTAAATGCGTATCGACAAAGAGTTGATTGACCACAACGGGCAGGTATTTTCCGGTCAGGTCCTCCTCTGTATAGAAACTGCCTTCTGTCATCCTGATTTTCCATACATCTCCAAAATTCTCATCACTCATGATATAATCGACAGATATATCTGTACCTCCCACCCTGGCGACTGTACTCCAATAACTGTCTCCATAAGGAGTCACCTGTGAGGCCATGGTAACATTTCTTACCTCGGGAAGATCCAGTAATTCCTGCCTGAGCTGTTCCCGCATATTTTTAAATGTTACTGAGTCGAGTTCCCCTACAGAAGGGCTGATATTATACACATTCTCTGTATTGAACCCTTCGGGAACTATCAGTCTGGAAAATTGCTTGAAGGCAAAGGCCAAGATTCCAAAGATTACCAAAAATGCCAAAACCAGTTCTGCGGTAATAAAGGCATTTTTTCGACGCCTGTGCCAAATGAGTTTTAAATAATGCAGGATCATATTCTGTTGAATTTCAATGTGGTGGCAATTTCTTTCCGGGCCATTTTCCAGGCAGGTAACAGACCCGACAGGATGCCAAATAATATTGTAATAGCCAGGCTTTTGAGAAATATCTTAATGTTGAATTCGAGCATTGTACCTCCAAGGATCTCGATTTGATTGAACCATCGCATGACAAGTATGGAAAAGATAAATCCCAATGCACCACCTGCCAGGGTTAAAAGGACATTTTCATAGACAAACTGGAACAAAAGATGCCCGGTATGTGCGCCAAAAGCCTTTCTTACTCCGATTTCAGAAGATCTTTCAAGAATTCGCGTGATATTTAAGTTGATTAGGTTGAAAATCGGAATAAGCACAAACAGACCCAGTGTCCCGAATACAATCCATACCAAAGTCTTTCCCAGTCGTTCGTTGTTTCCTCCCAGCACAGGCCAGGCATACAGGTCAGCTATGCTTTTTTCCCAAAAATTCATAACATCGAATCCGTCCACCATTTCCATATTTTGTTCGATTTGCCTCAGTTCCCTGGTCATGGCTTCTCGGGAGAGCTTATCCGGTGCCCGAAGAGCTGCGTGACATCCCCCAAAATAGCCAAATTCGTATTTTAAACTATGTGGGGGCATTAGGGTAATGGGTAAAAAAGCATCAGCCCGGACGGCCGGCGAAGAAGAATTGGGTGTCCTGACCACGCCAATTACTTCGTAAATTTCATGACCGCGAACTACTTCCAGGCCGAGGTAACTTTCCCTGGAACCAAAATATTGAAGGGCAGTGTGATCTGTAAGCACGATTAACCTGGATTGATTGTCTATCGCGGTTTTATCGTGGGGATATCCTTCCATAAAATCGAAATCGAAAATCTTCCAGTAATTTTCATCGACCATATTAACTGACAGGGCCATTCGGATTTCCTGGGGAAAAACTTCAGTTGGAATCTGTGGAGCATAGATGGAAACGATTTCCGGAGATTTCATGGTAGATATATGGTCTTTTAGAAAATTGTAGCTCATGTTTGCAGATGCAAAATTTTCCTGCACTCCGGGAATGGGTACTTCAGTCACTGTAGTATCCACGATCATCGAATCCCGGAGATAAATAGTGTCCAGATGCACCGAAGATTCGCGCTTCCATGTTCGCATGTCCATATGGGGTATTATCAATAACTTGTCTTTATTGGAGAGGGGAGGATTTGTTCCCCATTCGTTGTCCATAAAAGCTGTGGCTAACATGAGAACCATCAGTGTGAAACTAATCCCAAACAAACTGACCAGGGTATAGAATCTGTTGCGGGAAAAAGTTTTGAGGGCGATCTTGAGATAATTTGTAAGCATGGCGGGGAATTTAAAAATTATAAAGGCTTAGTTCACAATGCTTCCATCGTAGAGCCGAATGATTCTGTGGGTTTTACGAGCCATACTTTCATCATGGGTCACCATCACAATGGTCACCTGATCCCTTTGATTTAGATCCGAGAGGATCCGGATAACCTCGTTACCGAGTACGCTATCCAGATTCCCTGTAGGTTCATCTGCCATGATAATGGAAGGATGTCCGACGATGGCTCTGGCTATGGCTACACGCTGGCGCTGACCCCCCGAAAGCTGATTCGGATAATGGGCTTTTCGATGGGTCAATTCCACTCTGGCCAGGGCTTCTTCGGCTTTTTTTCTCCGCTCCCGGGCCGAAATACCCCGGTATAATAAGGGTAATTCCACATTGTCGATGACAGGTAGATCGCCAATCAGATGAAAACTCTGGAAAATGAATCCCAGATGATGATTTCGATATCGGGCCAGTTCTTTTTCTTTTTTATGACGAAAATTTTTACCATCGATCATAATCTGGCCTTCGGTAGGTTCGTCTAGCAATCCCATCAAATTGAGCAGGGTGGATTTCCCACACCCGGAAGGTCCCATAATCGATACGAACTCGCCTTTGGCAATTTGTAGATTGATGTTGTCAAGGGCAATGGTTTCCATGGTTGCTGTAAAGTACGATTTGCTAAGGTTGGTAACTTGTATCATAACTATTTATAATTTAAAGGTTGATTATCAATATTTTATTTGGTCAAAATTGTATAAAGTCAATTGACGGAGGGTATAGTAGGTAATCCAGAATGCCTGAAGGACATCGATATAATTGCGCCATGCTTGATCACGCTCGCCAAAAGCCAGAGTCATTTCCGTGATATTGATGTCATCGAGCAGGTATCTCTGGTTTACAATATTGTATCGTTCCTCAGCAATCTGGTAGCTTTGATGAGCATGTCTGGTTTCTTGCTGCAAATGATTGAACTGGAGAACCAATTGTCGGATTTGTTGCTTGAACATGGATTCGGAATATGTGGTTTCCGATTGGAGGTATTCATGGCTGCTCCGAGCCTGTTGGATACTGTATTTTCTTCTTCCTCCATCTAAGATCGGCACCTGAATGCCCACTTCGACCAGAGTTTCCATTTTGGTCTGTTCGTAAGATTCCGAAATAGAATTTCCCCGGGCGGTCAATCCGATCTGGGCAGTCAGCC
Organism: uncultured Bacteroidota bacterium; assembly: GCA_937876435.1. GTDB lineage: Bacteria > Bacteroidota > Bacteroidia > Chitinophagales > Saprospiraceae > Membranihabitans. The sequence goes on along the minus strand of CALEIL010000175.1, from coordinate 583 downwards.
TGGCCTGCCACCCATGTTCGCGACGTGCTTTGTCCATTGCTTGCTCCGCTTCCAGGATTAATTTACGGAATTCCCATTGTTCAGGGCGGTTGTCCCAGGCCATGATGGCCAGCATATTTGCGTCAATCATTTCCAATCGTGGTATGGAGGGAGGATGGACGATAGACATGGTATCGATAGTGATTTTAGAATTCATGACCTCATTCAAGTGCGCAGTGGCCCGGATCATGGATCGGGACGCCCTGTTTTCATGTTGTCGGGCTGTACTGACTCCCAGCTCAAGTTGTAACAGATCGCTTTTCGATATTTTCCCGAGATCGTATCGTTCCAGAGCAATCCTGTATAGTTTTTCATTGTTGGCTTTATTGGTTCTTGCGATCTGCAGATCAACTTGTGCCATAAGTACTTCGAAAAATGCAGAAGTGACTTGAGCAGCGACTTTTTCATCAGAAGCAGTTAGATGTTTTTGTGCGATGAGATTGTCGATTTTGAAAATTTTCTGATTCCATCGATCCTGATTGAAATGGTTGAAGGATTGCGTGATCCCCACCCGAAACGGGGAATTATTGTAATGGGTGAGGTT
>CALEIL010000174.1 GCA_937876435.1 uncultured Bacteroidota bacterium | reverse complement strand
TAATTCCGGGAGGTAAACCTTTGCGAGAGACGATTCCACCCCCTGATCTGCGTCCATTTGCGAAATCCCTACCTGAGCCACGGCTCTGAAAGGCAGGTGCGGGAGACCAATCCGAAATCCAAAATCTGAAATCATCAATCTTTGCGCCTCCGCGCCTTAGCGAGAAAATCCCCCTGCTTCTCCATGATGCGAACACCTATGTGATCTATGTGCCTTATATGGTTCAAAAAACTCCGGATCGGCATCCTTTGCTTCACGCAAATCGTAACGTCTTCGATGGCCTGATCCTGGAAATCACCAGCGCGGGCAGGAACATAAAAAGCAAACAGACCAGGAGGACTATGACGTTGATCAACAGAATAAACCCAAAGTTAAATTCGATGGGGACCTGACTGATGTAATATTCGGTTTCATCGAGGGAGATCAACCGAAATTTTTTCTGAAGATAGCCGAGGATCAAGGCGACCCCATTACCGATCAGGATACCAAAAAACAAGATCCGTCCCGCCAGTAAAATAAATATTTGTCTGACATCCTGGTTGGGGGCTCCCAGTGCTTTGAGCAACCCTATGACCTGGACTTTTTCCATGACCAGGATAAAAAAAACGGTGATCATATTGATCACGCTGACGATCAGAAGCAGGATCATGATGAGCCGTTCGTTGGTTTCCTGCATATATACCCAGTCAAATATATTGGGAAAAAGTTCCTCTATGCTAAAATTGAACAAATCCGATGGAATCACATTCTGGTAGAGGTAATCATTGTATAACTCGATATCTTCGTTACGCTCCAGACTTATTTCATAGGAGGTGTAGGTCCCGGCCTCAAAACCCAATATACTGCGGATATCCTCTGTCCTCACGAACACAATTTTATCGTCGTACTCCATCACCCCGGTATTGTATATACCCTGAATACGAAAACGTCTGGGGAACTGCTGTTCATCTTTTATGAAATAAAGTACGAGGCGATCACCGACCTCCGCATCAATTTTTTTCTGGATGGATCTGGACAAAATCAGTGACCTTTCTTCCATCCGGAATGAATCCAGCGAACCTTCCACCATATACCGTTCCATCACATCATATCGGAAAGCAGAATCCAAAGAACGAACAATAGAACCTTCCAACACAGCTTCATGTTGTAGGATGACGGGGTATTGGATGATTCCATCTATCGAACGTACTGCCCCCAAGCCCCCCTGACCGGTCAAATCCAGGGAACCGATGGTGGATATCATCTCTGGATCAAGGGAAATGGGTTCAGTCTCAAAAAATTTGTTGGTATATCCACTACTGATGTGAATGTGACCCCAAAAATCATAAATTTTCTGAGTGATTTGATTTTGAAATCCATTGGTGATGGCATTTGCCAGGATCATGATGGTTATGCTCAGTGCAATAGAGACAGTGGCCAGCCCCAGCATAAACCTGGTGAATCCGGCACCCTGGCCAAAGCCAATCCTGCGAGCTATATACCAATTGGACTTCATAGAAATCGCATGCAATTTGGTGAATTAATTAGATTTTGACGAATTATACTTATTATTGTTTCAATTTTTGAAATAGGAAAAAATATTGGATGAATTTTATCGAAGAACTCCGGTGGCGCGGGATGATCCACGACATGACACCTGGATTGGAAGAGTATTTGACTGCTAATCAGGCAAAGGGATATATTGGATTTGACCCTACGGCTCCCTCCCTGACGATTGGAAATTATGTCCAAATCATGAGCCTGACCCTGTTCCAACGCCATGGCCATACTCCTGTTGTTTTGATGGGTGGTGCTACGGGTCGAATCGGCGATCCATCCTTTAAGGATACCGAAAGGGAACTAAAATCGGACGATGAAATCCAGCGCAACCTCGAACATCAGGAAGCTCAGTTTCACCGGTTACTCAATTTCAAAACCGGTGAAAACAAAGCCATTCTGCTCAATAATTTTGAGTTTTACCGGGAAATGAACGTGCTCGATTTCTTGCGCAACGTCGGCAAAACACTGACCGTCAACTATATGCTGTCCAAGGAAAGCGTCAAAAAAAGAATCGAAACGGGGATCTCTTTTACTGAATTCAGTTACCAGCTACTCCAGGGCTATGATTTTCAGATCCTGATGGAGGATTTCGGGGTATCGCTTCAGATGGGGGGCTCCGATCAATGGGGAAATATCACGTCCGGAACCGAATTTATCCGTCGCAATACCGGGAAGAAAGCCTACGCGCTGACTTCTCCCCTGCTCGTCAAGGCCGATGGAAATAAATTTGGAAAATCAACCGAAGGAAATATATGGCTGGACCCTGACCTGACTAGTCCATACCAATTCTACCAGTTCTGGATCAATGGGGACGACCGGGACATCGACAAATTTATCCGAATATTTTCACTTAAAAGCGTATCCGAGCTCAGATCCTGGTTGGCTGATGAAACCGACCCCAGAATACTCAAACGTGAACTGGCCAAAGAACTGACGGTACGGATCCACGGCGAAGAAGAATACGAGTCCGTTCTCAAGGTATCGGAATTACTGTTTAATCCCAGGATCAATCAGGATTTTGTCCGAGGTCTGTCTGAAAAGGAATTGCAACGGATCGCCGCCGAAATCCCCACTTTCCAGATCGACAGGTCGATCATTGATACAGGTGGTATACTCGATGTGGCGGTGGGGCCCGACCGGGTCTTTTCCAGCAACGGCGAAGGACGACGTGCGATCCAGGGCAACGCCGTTTCAATTAACAAATTGAAAATCAACGATTTTGAGCACAAAATAGGTTCGGATGACCTTTTGTATGGAAAATACATTTTGCTTGAAAACGGAAAAAAGAATAAATTCATAGCTCAGGTAAACCCCACAAGATGAGCAAAATCAACCGCAAGAAATTTCTCCAATCAGCCGCGGCATTGACGGCAGGGTCTGTATTGCTGCCGGGATGTAATCCCAGGGATGACCAAAAAACCAATCAAGGTCCAGCCATCATCACCAATAAGAAATTCCGTTGGTATATGGTCACCACCTGGCCTCCCAACTTTCCCATCATAGGCACTTCATGTCAGCTATTTGCGAAAAAAGTATTTGAAATGTCGGGGGGACAACTGGAAATCAAGGTGTATGGGGCGGATGAACTCATTCCGGCGCTGGAAGTATTCGAAGCGGTGAGTTCAGGGACCGCGCAGGCCGGTCATGGAGCTGCCTATTACTGGACCGGGAAGGTACCTGCGGCTCAGTTTTTCACCACCGTGCCATTTGGACTCAACGCCATGGAACAGACCGCCTGGATCAACCATGGCGGAGGCATCGAACTCTGGAGAAAGATCTATGAAAGATTTAATCTACGACCCTATATAAGCGGAAATACCGGAATTCAGATGGGAGGTTGGTTCAACAAAGAGATCAATTCGATCAGCGATTTCCAATCTCTCAAAATGCGGATTCCGGGGCTGGCCGGCCGGATCCTCAAGGAAGTAGGCGCTACACCGGTACTGGTAGCCGGCGGTGAGATCTATACCAATCTCGAGCGAGGAGTGATCGATGCCATCGAATGGCTGGGGCCTTTTCATGACCAGTTGATGGGATTTCAGGATATCGCAGACTATTATTACACGCCTGGTTGGCACGAACCGGGGAGTAGCCTGGAATTGATCGTACATCAGGAAGCTTATGATGAATTGCCCGTTCATCTGCAGCAAATAGTTGACGTCTGCGCCGGGTACAATAATGACTGGATGATGAGTGAAATGTTTTTCAAAAACGCCAAAGCTCTTGAAGAATTAAACGCCAATACGGATATAGAAATCCGCAACTTCAGCCCGGAAACACTCGCTGCACTCAAAGAAGCCACCAACGATACCCTGCATAGCATGGCCACTAAAGATTCCGAAATACAGGAAGTCTATAGTTCATTCCAAAACTTCAAAAAAATGATCAGGACGTATTCCGGAGTATCCGAAAAACTCTACTATACGCTATTGCAATAGTTCCGGGAAGAAATTGTAATTTTGGAATAAGTCATCACCCAGGAATTTTTAATATAATCAGGATTCCCGGTTTGGAAGCAAAATTAAGGAAACGAGGCTATTGCAATTTGATTTTCCGGGTTTTTGAATCATCGATCATGTAAAACTATCAATTATGTTCTCACTTCGATTAATTTTCCTGACAGCTATCATGACTTCCTCATTGATCGGATGTAACGATGGAAATGACCAAAATGAAGCCAGAAGTGAAAGTAAAGAAGAATCTATGAAAACCGAAAAATTGATCATTGGCACCTATACGGGAGAAGGTGGGGACGAATCAAAAGGGATATACCTGGTCAGCCGGGATGTGGAAACTGGTAGCCTGAGATTTGATTCTCTCCTGATTAAGGTAGAAAACCCCACCTTCCAGGTCATCTCTCCCGATGGCCGGTTTGTGTATTCGGTCAGTGAAACCTCGGACAAGGGAGGGGCTGTATTCGCATACTCTATCCAGCCGGACAACAGCCTGAAATTGATCAACCAACAGCCGAGTCTTGGTCGGTCCGCCTGTCATGTGAATATCAACAAAGATCAAACCATGCTTTTCGTGGCCAACTACTCCAGTGGGGTATTTACCTATTACCATCTCAATCCGGACGGATCTATTTCCGAACCGGTTGACCATTACGAATATGATGGCTCCGGCCCGCACCCCAATCAGAAAAGTTCGCACCCCCACCAGGCCATGTTATCACCCGATCAAAAATACGTGTACGTTCCGGATCTGGGAACCGACCAGATTCATATGTACGTGATCCAACCATACCCCGGAAAGATAGAGCCGCTTGAGCCGGCTGCGTTTGACCTGCCCCCTGGTTCCGGGCCCCGGCATATGACCTTTCACCCGGATCAACCTTTTGCTTACGTGATCAATGAATTGGGCAATACCGTTCAGGCTATGAATTACGATGAGGGCACCGGGCAACTCACCGGAATTGCGATTTACCCGACCCTACCCGATGATTTTGATGGCGTCAGTTATTGCGCCGACATCCACATTTCTCCCGATGGAAAATACCTCTATGGGTCCAATCGTGGGCACAACAGCCTGATCATTTTCCGGATTCTTCCTGATAGCGGAAAACTGGAGAGGATAGGGTTTTCGTCTGTGCACGGGGATTGGCCCCGGAATTTCTACATCAGCGAGGATGGGCGGTTTGTGTATGTCGCCAATCAACGATCCGGGAATATTTCCATTTACGATCGGGATCAGGAAAGTGGCGCACTGAGTCTGATCGATTCGACGTTTGGGGATACTTTTTCACCGGTGTGTATTTCTAGGTATTAGGGATTAGGTGTTAGCTGTTAGGTATTGTTTTCCGGACTCTCCGATAGCTATCGGAGGATCCGAAGTTACGCCTGGGATTTGCAAGCCGGTGGGCAGCCAGAGGGAGGGGAAGGATTGTAAAGCCCCGATCCCCATTTAATATTTAGATATTTATATCACTCTGATATTGTGTATGTTACAACAAGGTATATGGTAACCGTACTATCCCATAAAGAGTAAAAATTTGCTACTAACGAAATTAATTACTATCTTCATGCGTTAGTATATTTGATAGATGATAAAATCCTTTGGCGATAGAGAAACTGAAAAAGTATGGAAAGGAGAATTCTCCTCTAAACTTCCAAACGAAATTCAGTCAATTGCAAGAAGAAAATTAAGGATGATTAATAATAGTCAAGCCATCAAGGACATGAGAGTTCCTCCTGCAAATCGACTCGAAAAATTAAAAGGGGACTTAAAAGGCTTTCATTCAATTCGGATAAATAAGCAATGGAGAATCATCTTTCGGTGGATAAACAATAATGCGCAACAAGTCAAAATTGAAGATTATCATGGCTAAAATACCCAACATACATCCAGGCGAAGTCTTGTTAGAAGAATTCCTCAAACCTATGGAAATAAGTGCGTATAGATTATCAAAAGAGGTTGGAATTCCCCAAACACGAACCAGTCAAATTATTAAAGGTAAACGCAGAATAACAGCCGATACCGCACTCAGATTTTCGAAATATTTTGGAACAACAGCTGCGTTTTGGTTAGGACTCCAAAATGATTATGATATCGAAGAAGAACTGACTAAAATGAGTCACGAACTTGAGAAGATAACAGCGTTGAACTAATTACCGGATAGAACAATTGAAAAAAGGAAATGATGAGTAATTGGTGAATAGAGAACCGCTAGGTCACAATAACACATTTAAAACGTGAAATCTGATTTAACAGATCTGAATCCATGGTTTATGGGTTTTTCACAGCCGGTCGGTTTTCATCTAGTAGGTGATTTACTCAAATCAAGGTTTAAGATCTGTCAAATCTGCAACTCGCTATCCCCTGGAATTTCAATTTTTTCCCTTATATCCGGAGCAGATATAGAAATAATGATTATATTGGTTCTTTCATAAACCTCCATCGAAAAATCGCATGGCTATTAACCCCACAATCTAGGAAAATGAATCAGGTTGTATCCGGACGGCTCGTACCTTTAAACCGAGGGAATATCTCTTTGAAAGTCCACATGGCGCTCCATACAAAAATGGAGATGCTGCGCATATAATGGAACCAGCCGTAAACAGAGTGGGGCTACAAA
>CALEIL010000173.1 GCA_937876435.1 uncultured Bacteroidota bacterium | reverse complement strand
AGCAACGATGAGATGGCTCAAAAGATCCCGAATGAAATTAAAGTTTTTGTCTTGACAGAGTACTAGAAGAGAGACCCCTGAAAATTGATGAATTCCGTTTCGAATAGGAATTTATCCTAATGGACTTTTCGGTGTGCGATCATAGCTCAACGGTTCGGTTTTCACCGCCGGATATCCTATTTCCCCCAGCCGAATTTCAACAATCTCCGCGCACTGTCCGACGCGACGATAAATCCGCCGGCCATCATGATGATATCTTTCAACACCAGCCGGCCAGCCCCGGATAAATACGGAAAACCGTATTGAGGCGTGGGGAAATCCCCGCCCAGATTGGGAACGAAAACCTCCGGAGTGGTGATCAGGAAGGACAGCGTCACCACCGACATCCCAATCGTCAGAAGCCCCCCGGCCAGCCCGGCTTTGGGGAGCCAGATCCCCAGAAGCACCAGCAGTCCGATGATGACGATGACGCTTCCCAGCCCGTAGGAAAAGATATAGGTGCCATTTTCCTGATGCCAGTCGATATTTTTGCGGACCGTTTTACCTTCCGGATTTTTGTGCAAGTTGTATTCCGCCACAGTGTCTCCGTTGGCATTCACAGCCGTGTTGCCCGTGTTGTGGTAGAAAAAATTCATAAACGGGCTGTTGATGACGAACGGCACGATCCCATCGGCCTCGTATTGGTACGCTTTCAGTCCGCCTATCCAGGCCATCACTATAAATATGGCGATCCGCAGGAAATGGATGAATTGGTCTTGACCAGAAGCCAGCCATTGCAGGAAATGTCTCATAAGTATCCGTTTTTGTGGACACAAAAATAGGGGGTCGCTCTCGCTTAGGGAATGGATTAAAAGGGATATCCCATAGACTATTTGGCCACGATGGAAATGCCTACCCTGTCTCTGAAATGGGTCGGGGAAACCCCCACTTCCTTTTTGAAATAACGGCTGAAATAAAATTCATCCTCAAAGTGGAGTTCCGCAGCGATTTCTTTCACGGGTTTATACGTCAGGTGCAACAACTTTTTGGCTTCCAGAACGATCCGTTCCTGGATCAGTTTTGTCGGCGATTTTCCAAAATGCTTCCTGATTTTTTTACTGAAGGTATTGACCGCCAGCCCGGACTTCCCCGCGTAAAAAGCCACCTTTTTGGACTCCCGGAAATGGTCCTCCAGCAGGCTTTGGAAATGGGTAATATGATCAAAGCCCGCTTCCTCCACCAGCCCGGAATTCATTTGGAGTTGTTTTTCCTTGCTGGATAAAGCGAGGATGAGTTGCAGATAGGTGCTGATGATGGACAGGTCGTAGGGGCCGTCCAGATCGCTGAGGTATTGGTTCATTTTCCGGACAATCTCCGATATATCCCGGTACGTGCCCTCCTGGACGGGGACGAAGGGCTGTTGATAAATGTTGTTGAACAGAATGCCGTTGCAGGCCACTTCGCGTTTGTGGTATTCGATGCAGTAAAAGTCGCCGTGGAATCGAAGTGCGGTCAGCGGGACCGAAGAAGATCTTTCCCATTGCAACAACTGGTACGGGGATAAAAAAAGAAGATTCTGACCACTGCACTCGTACCGGGTAAAATCGACCGTGAAGGCAAAAGGGCCGTCAAAAATCAATATGTGATAGAAAGGTTCCCGGATTACCGTGGAAAGTGAATTGGAATCGATTTGCGCTATTTTGATCAATGGATGCATACGGAGTGCAAAAATACAGAATTCTATTCAGTCAAAATTTTCTCCCTTCGAGCGATATAACGCCTCTTTTCTCCTATATTGAACCCATTACGGATCCTTTTCGTTGGGTGGTATAAATAAGCGTAGAGATGGCCGAACATTGCTGTAGTACAGAAGAATCCACCGGACACAAAACCCGGAAGGGCGGTCAGGTACCGGGTAGTCCGGGATCGCCGGACAACAACGCGGATCAAAAGTCCCCGGATCACCCCAGCCATCACAACCATCACCATTCTTCCAAAAGCAAGTGGGGCATGTTCCTGCCTGCGCTGATCACCTTTGCGATGTTGCTGGTTGCGCTTGTGATCGACCATTTTTACCCCCTTCCCTGGTTTGAGGGATGGATCCGGATCGCCTGGTATGTGGTAGCTTACCTTCCCGTGGGGTTGCCCGTCCTTCAAAAAGCGCTCGAAAGCATCCGGTACAGCAATTTCTTCTCCGAATTTTTCCTGATGGGCATCGCTACCCTGGGAGCCTTTGCGATCGGGGAGTATCCGGAGGCGGTGGCGGTCATGTTGTTTTATACGGTAGGCGAAATATTTCAGTCCCTGGCGGTGACCAGAGCCAAAGGGAACATCAAGGCTCTGCTGGATCAACGGCCCGATCAGGTCACCGTCATCCGGGATCAAAAAGCCATCACCATACCGGCGGAGGAAGCCGGACCTGGCGACACGATCCAATTGAAACCCGGTGAAAAACTGGCGCTCGACGGAAATCTTTTGTCACAGAACGCGTCATTCAACACGGCGGCGCTCACCGGCGAAAGCAAACCCGATACCCGATACCGGGGCGAAACCGTACTGGCGGGTATGATCAATCTTAATACGGTTAGTCAGATCCGCGTGACGTCCGCCTTTGCGGACAGTAAATTGAGTAAAATCCTGGCCATGGTTCAGGATGCAGCCGCCCGAAAGGCCCCGACGGAACTTTTTATCCGGAAATTTGCCCGGGTCTACACCCCCATCGTCGTATTCCTGGCCATAGGGATTACGCTGCTTCCCGCCCTTTTCGTCGATCCGTACGTGTTCAGCGACTGGTTGTACAGGGCGCTTGTGTTCCTCGTGATATCCTGTCCCTGTGCGCTGGTGATTTCGATCCCTCTGGGGTATTTTGGCGGGATCGGGGCCGGTAGCCGCAACGGGATCCTGGTGAAGGGGTCCAATTTTTTGGACGTCCTGGCCCGGATTGACACCGTGGTCATGGACAAAACGGGTACGCTGACCGAAGGGGTATTTGAGGTTCAGGACGTGGTGATATCACCCGATTTGGATCAGGAGGACGTATTGAAAATGGTTCACGTGCTCGAAAGCCACAGCACCCATCCCGTGGCCACGGCCATCGGCCGGTATGTGGGGGAAGTGGAGGAAAATTATACCGTGGAGAACGTCCGGGAAATGCCTGGATACGGTCTCGAAGGGACGATCAATGGCCGCCATCTCGTGGTGGGGAACGCCAGGTGGCTCGACCAACTCGATATCGGATACGACCCGGCGATCACCGCCATCGTGGACACCGTCATCGTCATCGCTTTGGATCACCGGTTCGCGGGCTACCTGACCATATCGGACCGGATAAAAACCGATGCCAAATCCACCATCGATCAGTTGCACCGGCTCAATATCCGGACCGTCATGCTCAGCGGGGACAAAACCACCGTGGCAGAACACGTGGCGCGTCAGTTGGAAATCGACGACGTTCACGGCGACCTCCTTCCGGAGGATAAGGTGGCGCGGATGAAAGAAATCAAAGCCGGGACGAAACAGGTAGCTTTTGTGGGAGACGGTGTCAACGACGCGCCGGTACTGGCCCTGAGTGATGTGGGGATCGCGATGGGAGGTCTGGGCAGCGACGCGGCGATCGAAACCGCCGACGTGGTCATCCAGGACGACAGGCCATCCAAAATTCCCGTGGCGATCCATATCGGCAGGCAGACAAAAAAGATTGTCTGGCAAAACATCGCGCTGGCCTTTGGGGTGAAAGCCCTCGTGTTGATTCTGGGAGCCTGGGGATTGGCTTCTATGTGGGAGGCGGTCTTTGCGGACGTCGGGGTGGCCTTGCTGGCGATTCTCAACGCGGTGAGGATTCAGCGGATGAGTTTTGGATAAATTGAATTTGAACCCGGGAAACTAAAGTAATATCTCTTCAGGTGTATTTAAACGCCTGCTGCTTTATAGGAAAGGTGGATTAATATATGAGAAAATTAATCTATCTTGTTTTCATTTTGAAAAATGAATCAAAACGAGCAGCAATTTGAAAAATTAATTTCCGAAGTCATCGATCGGAATTATGGAATGTGCGATGATTTTTTGGACGGGAATCTGTTGGACGGTCTCCGGGCCAATCTCCTGAATTTTCACGAGGGCGGGATGATGCATCCGGCCGGGGTCGGGCGTCATTTCGATTTTACCAAAAACCTGGAAGTCAGAGGGGATGTCATCCGTTGGATCGAGGAAGACTCGACCGATCCCTTCGAACGGGAATTGATGGATAAGATCAGCCATTTTATCCGGCACCTCAACACCACCTGTTATACCCGGCTCAATCAAATGGAGTTTCACTACGCGTTTTACGAATCGGGGAGTTTTTATAAACGGCACCTGGATCAATTTAAAAGCCACCGGGGACGTAAGTTTTCCCTGGTCATTTACCTCAATGACGGCTGGGAAGAATCCGACGGCGGCAATCTCCGGCTTTATCTGGACGGGGAACGCGTCGAAAACGTATTTCCGGTGGGGGGCCGGGCGGTTTTTTTCCGCAGCGATGAACTCGAACACGAGGTGATGCCTTCCTTGGAAAGACCCCGGATCAGCATCGCGGGTTGGTTGAAAAGCGTGTAAGGTATACGGATTTGAACTTTTTTCTTATGAGAACGATCATTTTGGATGGGGAGCGATTTGGGGACATTCCTTCCTTTTACGAAGAAATCAACCGGCTATTTATGTCAACTGCTGATTGGAAACTAGTGCACGAAAATCTAAATACATATCATGTTTTTCTTCATCTTTTTTGACATCTCATCGTTGCTCCTCCGTTATATAACCCCGGCTATACCGCGGTCGTCGCGCCTTGATCTGTCAAAAAATATTTTAAAAAACATTGATAGCTACTTAAATTTCCGCGCACTAGGTCAGACATTGGATGGATTCCATGATCTGTTGTATGGGGGTATTGGGGTATTGGAGCCCCGGGAACGGTTCCGGTTGGTGTGGCTCCATACGACCAAGAGCCGGGAAGATTTGGGTTTCGATGCCACGCTGGAATATTATCAGAACAAGTTAAAGCAGCCTCAGACGTTCAACGTTCAGTGGGTAGAGGAAAAGATCGCCAACCTGGAAAATGGAAGTGGTCCTACATATTTTGAAATACTCGTGGAGATTATCGAAAGTCATGAGAATGTTTACTTCTCCCCGTATGATTAAGGTAGGGCCGCATAGAGGAGGACTCTTGCAAAGACGCAAAGACGCAAAGGGTGGTAATTTCTTGAGCGGAGGTAAGCCATCAAACCGGACACCTGCGGACTAATCAGGAAATTCGCTGCTCCAGATTTCAGCTATCAGCTATCGGCTATCAGCTATCGGCTATCGGCTATCAGCTATCAGCTATCGGCTATCAGCTATCAGCTGTTTGAGTGTGGAGCGAGGGGTGTGGATGTGTATTCTAGAAATAAAATCATTTGTGAGAAACCCAACCAACACCCACACATAAAACCCACACAGCTGATAGCTGATGGCTGAAAAGATTTCACAGGTATAAAGTCAAAGATTCAATCGTACATCGTACATCGTACTTCGTAAATCAATGTCGTTTAGTTAAGGTAAAGAATTGTACGTGTTAGTGTGTCACTATTTTAATTGTCTGGAGCAGGAAAACTGAGGCAATGAGAGCCGTAGGCTCGATGAATATGGTAGCCCCCGTACGGGGGGTTCGGAAATTCAAATACATTGAGAGCCGTAGGCTCGGCCCATATTGCTAAAGCTTGTGAAAATGTATTTTTCATCATTTTCAATTTTGAATTTTTCCATTGGCCCTACAAAAATTTGTTTTCCAATCCTGGTTTATAACCGCTTCCCTGTATTTTACGTCAAATATGGTTGCTATGTACATTTGGTGATAGGTGTTGACCATTTGTCTTATTTTTATGTGCCGATCCTACCGAAGGTGCGTATGTATGGATCTCAAATCAATAATAATTCCATAAATACCCCCCGTACGGGGGCTATCACATGAACCGAGCCTACGGC
>CALEIL010000172.1 GCA_937876435.1 uncultured Bacteroidota bacterium | reverse complement strand
CCGCATAAATAAGCAAAACTTCCGCGAATCGAATCATGATAAAATCCATGTCTGACCATATTTGACCCATTTCCTGATACTCTTCGATGGTATATTTTTTCCACATATATCCACAAAAGGCTGCAGGCCAGGCCACGGTACGGCTATTATTATTTCCTCCGATGGCGCCTCCATCCGCATTTCGCAGAGTTACGCTATCCGGATGGCTTTCAAAAATCTGACCTGCCCACACGTCTCCCGGCAAGATCATTGATGCTTTCAATCTTGGATCTCTATTTTCAAATGGATCCTGAGGACTATAGACAGCAGATTCGTCAATTGGCTGACCATCAGCTCCCTCATAGGAATCGATCATAGATTGCGTGGGAACGTTGGTACTATATCCATTTTTTGTCCTCGAACCTTGAGATCGGGGAAACTGGGTAGTATGAAAACCGTCCTTGAAAGGCATTGAAAGAATGATCTCTGAAGATTTTTCACCAGACAGACTAAACAGTTCTTCGTAATCTGGATGTAATGAGTATCCCATTTCTCCTGCACTCTGAATGACCAAATTGGCAGATTGTGCGGCTATATCATAACGCTCATTGTACAAAGCTATTCTGGCACTTAAGGCCAATGCTGCTCCTTTGGTTATTCTACCGTACCCAGAATCACTCCATTTGTTCGGCAAAATTCCTGCAGCAGTCTGAAGGTCCGATAGGATACGATCAACAACTTCGCTTTTAGGCGACCGGGGAATCAATGCTTCCTCCGTTGAAGTATTGGGTTCGAGTATCAGGGGAACATCCCCAAATAGTTCGGTTAAATACATATAATAATAAGCACGAATTACAAGCGCCTGTGCCTGGATTTGCGAATATTTCTCAGGATCGACTACTTCAAATGCCCTTTCCATATTATTCAATAGTGAATTGGCTCTGGCTATTGCTTTATAAGAATATGAATACGTATTTTGATAAATGGCAGAGGTTGCGCTATGACTTCCTGCACCCAGTTCACCAAAACCACTCCCTCCTTCAAATCCCCTGGATATACCTATATCCGTAGCTGAATTATCGATGACTACAGGCATCGGTAAGCCGTATTGTCCGGTATACACCAGGGTGGAATAAACACCGGTCAGCGCCAAATCAAGTTCTTGCTCGTTCGCATAAAAAGTGGCATCAACCGGCTCTGTCAAAGATTCCAGATTCAAAAGCTTATCGTCGCATGCTGAAAGACCTGATAAGATCAATAGCATTAAAAGTATTTTATTTTTGTTCATTTCTTCCTGATTAATAGTTTAAAAAGTTAAATCGACACCCATCAAAAAATTCTGTGGAACAGGATAATGTCCACCAGAAGTACCGGTCGGGGTCAGAGGATCAACGCCTGTTGGTAACTTATCAAAAGTCATTACATTCTGACCAGATAGATAAAGTCTCAACCCACCTAAAGTAAGTTTATTCATCAGAGCTCGTGGAAAGGTATAGCTCAGCGTCACATTACGAACTCTCAAATAGGAGGCGTCAAAAATCCAGGTACTACTGGTCTGAATATCATTACTACCAGCACTGGTTGGAGAAATTTTGGGATACCTGGAATCAGGATTTTCCGGTGTCCAAAATTCCTCAGCCTGCCATTTTTGGATTTTACCGGCATTAAAAAGAGCCCAGGACACATCCCCCGTTAACAAAACATCGCGTTTTC
>CALEIL010000171.1 GCA_937876435.1 uncultured Bacteroidota bacterium | reverse complement strand
GTACGTTCAATGCGACTGAAGGAAAGGAAGTTTGGGATTTTGGGGATGGGAGCCCATTAGCTTCTGTTCAATCAGAATCCATTACCGAGGAAAACAAGATATCGGGTGAATACGCCATCGTACAGCATGTTTATGTCCGGGAGGGACAATATATTGCGAAAGTAGAACGGACCAATGAACATGGGTACAAGGCAGTGGTCCACCTTGAAGTGGAGGTCAGATTGAATGACGATGGCGACTAAAGCAGCATCACACTTCAACTAATTTTGAGAACATCTAAATATAGCCGGTATGAGTCTTTTTCAAACCACCTTTTTTCCTTCATTCATTTTTATTGGATTATTTCTGTTTGCAGGTGTCTGGAAACACGACACGACAAAACCGATTCCCATAGAACCGGAACAACCTGAGATAAGACTTAACGGCCATAAACCCAACATCATCTTATTGATGGCCGAAGACATCAGCACAGATCTTGAATGTTATGGAATGAAGGCAGTGAAAACGCCTCATCTCAACCGGTTGGCCAGGGGAGGAATTCAATATTTGAGAGCCTATTGTACCAATCCGATCTGTTCTCCCAGTCGTTCCGCTATGATGGTCGGTGTACATCAACAAAAAATCAATGCCGAGCATCACCGGGGGAATCGGGATCTGCCATTACCTGACCCATATAAACCCATGACATACTGGTTGAGAAAGGCAGGTTATACAACGATTTTAGGACATTCTAAAGTCATGGGCAAGGGACGAAAGATTGATTGTAATTTCAAATTCAACAATATCGGAGAATGGGATGGAAAAGAAAATTTCGGCTTATTTGACAGGTACGATATAATATCACCGGAAGACCAACCCTTTTTTGCTCAAATCCAGCTCCAAGTAAGCCATCGGGGTGATTGGTGGGAAGAAGTCCGGGAAAAGTCTGTACATCCGGTTGACCCTCATGAGATTAAGCTACCCACGTATATAGCTGACCATCCGGTAATCAGAAAGGACTGGGCTACCTATCTGGATCAGATCGAATTCCTGGATGATGAAGTCGGGATGTTGATCCGGGAATTGAAAGATAAAGAATTGTACGAAAATACCGTGATAATTTTTGTCGGAGATAATGGCCGGTGCAACATTCGTGGAAAAGGTTATCTGGCCGAACCAGGAATTCATATTCCTATGATCATTTCCTGGCCTGAGGAGATCAGAGAAGGGAAGGTAAATCGCGAGTTGGTCAGTACCCTGGATATTCCTGCTACTATATTGGATATAGCCGGAGTGTCTATCCCGGATTATATGGATGGGAGTTCCCTGCTTAGCGATTCCTTCCACCGGGAATTTGTATACTCTTCGCGGGATCGGTGGGATGATTTCCTGGACAAGTCCAGAAGTATAGTTACCAGGAAGTATAAATATATCCGGAACGATATGCCCGAGATACCTTATGACGGACACCATCCATACCTGGAGTTCCATCGTCCGGCCCTTCACGTCATGAGAAATCTGAAAATTGATGATGAGCTAAGTCCGGAAGAACGATTGTTTTTCAACCAAACTAAACCTCGAGAAGAATTATACGATTTGATCAATGACCCGGAAGAACTTGTTAATCTAGCCAGAAATCCTGAATATTCACAAGTGTTGGATCAATTGCGCAACACCCTTAAACAAGCAGAAAAGTCCAATATACCCGATGAACAAATCTACCATCCTACGCCCTCCAAATCCGGTAACATACTTAAATTTGTCCAATACAAACATCCGAATGCTTATCTTAGGATGCTGCAGGGTGAACATATTGGATATCAAAGTTACGTGAAGTTGTATCAAAAACAACATAGAGAAGCAGGAGTCAAATAATGCATAAGACATCGATCGAATCGTGTAGAGCAATATATGAAATAAAAAATAAGAGGTGCCTGATGGATTGAACTCACCAATGAAGCACCAGAAAGGTGAAAAAGCAATACAACTTATTATTAGCCATGTGTATTCGGATTTTTTTGAGCGCTGAAACCATATGATTTTTGACCGTACTTCTGGATAGGTTCATTTTGTCGGCGATTTCATTGTAGGAATATCCTCCGTCCCGGTTCAGAAGAAAGATGGTTTTTTGCTGATCGGTGAGTAAGGGTATAATTTCCTTGAGGATGATTTCTCTATCGTCCTGGATGCAGGGATAATGATAGACCAATTTTTCCCTTTCAATATTCTCCCAATATTGTTTTTCTACTCGTTTGGACACACTGGCTTTTCTCCAGTAATCGATGATCGTGTTTCGGGCAGTGATAAACAGATAGGAATCCATATTTTTGATATCGGAAGATCCAATATTTTCTTTTGAAATCTTAAAGAAAATATCCTGTAAAATATCTTCTGCCATGGAATGATCCTTAATGTGCATGACTAGATAATCATAAAGATCGTCCCGATGATCCAGATATAGTTTTTCAATGTCTTTTTGTTCCATAAGTCCCCAATCACGCATAGTTCGCTAAGCAATTGTTAACTGGATCTTTTTTGTCCTTTTTACTCCGAAAAAAAACCAAAATCCTGCATAGTTGAATATGTCTACTTGAAGATAATAAAATATTTTCATTTTCTTAGACCTACCCCAGGGGTAATTTCGTCCTTGTTATTGAAATCTTGATCAGATAATAAATGACATCCCATGCGGAAGAAGGAAAACTCCAGGTTAGAAGAGATATATGAACGGTTGAAAAATAATTCTTTGATGGAATCAGAATATCAGCAGTTCCTGCAATATATGAGAGATCCGGACAATAAGGAATTACTGGAAAAATTGTTGGACGAAGAAGCGAGGGAGAGTTATCTCAATGTATCGAAGAAGTCGGTGGCATCGATATGGACTGGCAAAATAATCCGGGCCGCATCGATACTAATATTGTTAGGAGTGATAGGAGTTTTGTTATATTATGTGACCAAAGATCCCGGAGCTCAGGTTTACACCACTTCCAACGGAGAAATACTGGAAGTGTTCTTACCTGACAGCAGTTACGTAAAGCTCAACGCCAATTCACGCCTTACCTGGATGAGAGAACAGGATGGAACCCGCGAAATAAAATTAATAGGAGAAGCCTATTTCAGGGTGCGACATGTGGAGAATGCCATTTTTATGGTCTCGACCGGAAATTCAAAAGTCAAAGTATTGGGAACTTCATTCAATGTGAACAGCCGTTCAGAGGAAGACCGCATTTTTCTGGAGGAGGGAAAGATCCAGTTGGAAAAAACAGTGTCATCTGGACTCAGTCGCGTTTTCCTCGAACCGGGAGAATCCGCGGTAGTCCACCGTGCAAAAGAGGAAATCGAGGTATCAGTCAGTAGGACAATGGAAGATGAAGCGGCCTGGAAAGAAGGATTATTGAGATTTTCTGACGTCAAATTGGGCACTATTATCAACAGATTGGAGGAAATTTATGGCAAGGATATCAGATTGAAAGATTCGAATGTGCTCGAAAAGGAAATGGAATTTACCCTGCCCTATTCCAACTGGGAGGTGACTGGTCAGGCCCTCGCCCTGGCGGTGGGTCTTCAAATGACAGAAAAAGACGGTTACATTGAATTGAAATAGGATATAACATCTATTCAACATATAAAATTACCGGAATATGAGAAAAGTAATTCTGATATCCATGAGACAGGTATGGGTCATTGTGTGGCTCATATTGATCGGTCAGGGCGTATATGCATACGACTGGCCACATGTTACCCCTTCTGAGGAGCTGGAACTCAAGGAAGCGCTCCAGAAATTGACGGACAAGTACCAGGTTTATTTTACTTATGATAAGTCTCTGGTCCAGGATATTATGGTCGAATACCATGATGCAAAGTCAACCATAGAACAAGAACTGGCGACCCTTCTTCAGGGTACGGAACTCCAGTTCAGGATATTCGAAAATCAGTTTGTGATCCTGTACAAGCTGGACGATGGGGGTATCAGGTCGTTGAAGTCGATGGTGACACATTTTGAAACGATCATTACCGGAAAGGAAAAGCGGGATAAATTGATGCCCGTGAATAGAATCGCCATTCGCAAAGCCTGGCTCCCATCTCCCCGAAAGTTGACAGGATTGGAGATTCGGGTGGAAGGATTGGTTGTTGATCAGAGTGGAGAACCTCTGATTGGTGTCAATGTACAGGTAAAAGGTACGACCAAGGGGACAGCCACAGGTCTTGACGGCCGGTTTACTCTGGAAGATGTGAATGAAAACGCCGTAATGGTATTCAGCTATATCGGCTATCAAACCGTAGAGATTCCTTTGGATGCCCGGCAGCATATCGAAGTGACCATGATCGCCGATTCGGAATTGCTGGATGAAGTAGTGGTGGTGGGGTATGGAACGCAGAGAAAGGCTAATTTGACCGGAGCAGTGGATCAGGTATCAAGTGATGTTTTTGATAATAGAACCATGACCAACATCACCAAAGGTTTGCAAGGAGTTATACCCAATCTCAATATCACAATGTTGGATGGAAGGCCCAATCAGGCACCGTCGTTTAATATTAGGGGCACTACTTCCATTGGACAAGGTGGTAATGCACTAGTTTTGATTGACGGAGTGGAAGGCGATCCCAGTTTGATCAATCCGAACGATATCGAAAGTGTATCCGTATTAAAAGACGCTGCATCTGCTTCTATCTATGGTGCAAGAGGAGCATTTGGAGTAGTATTGATAACCACTAAAAGTTCATCAAATGAGAAATTTAGTATAACGTACAATTCCAATTATTCTCTCAAGAATCCGGTGGTGCTGCCGGATTATGTATGGGACGGCTATACCTGGTCCTCGAAGTTCAACGAGGCTACCTACAACTGGGAAGGGTCCTATCCTAGTAATGCTAATAAAACGATTCGATTTTCGCAGGAATATTTGGAAGAATTCAAGTATCGCAAGGAACATCCGGATGAATTTTCGGAGGAATACGATATTAATCCCTCCAATGGTGAATATGTTTATTATTCCAGTACGGATTGGATGGATCTACTGTATAAAAACTCCACCTATTCCGTGGATCGGAACATAGCCATTTCAGGGGGTACGGAAAAAGCGGATTTTTATGTCACCGGACAGATCTTGAATCAACCGGGACTGTTCAGATACAATTCCGATGATTTTTCAATGTACAATTTCAGGGCCAAAGGGTCCATGCAACTTTATCCATGGCTGAAGGTCAGCAATAACACCAGCTTCTCCAACACCAAATACCACAACCCCATAATTGTGGGGGGCAATGGCGATGTGTGGCGGGTTATGGCCGCATCCGGGTTTCCCATGTCCCCAA
>CALEIL010000170.1 GCA_937876435.1 uncultured Bacteroidota bacterium | reverse complement strand
ACGGGAGGTTTTTATTGAAGACATTGGGACGTAGTTTACGAACAAGTCATGGAGTTATTTTACCGATCTATGCCCGGGCAAAAAGTATACCGAATTGTCGTAAGTCGTAAATCGTAAATCCAAAATCGTAATTCGAACCGATCGTGATTCGATCGGTTCGCTTACCATCCTGGCACAAAATTCAATCCAAACGTTCCCTTGACTCCATCGATCAATGGCTTGGCATAGAAAGGCTCCAGAATCAATGCCCCGAACAGATTGATCCGTAAAGCAACCCCCACGCTTTGGAGTAATTTGGGCTCGAAGCCTTCCGGGGCGTCAAATGGATTATCCCGGGTCCACGCCGATCCTACGTCGTAAAAGAACGCCAATTGGCTGAGCAGGAAATTCGTGGGGATCAAAGCCAATTGCTCCGGTCCGGTAAAAGGTATCCTGAATTCTGCGTTTCCGACAAATAGTTTGGAACCCCGGACGCTGTTGGTCAGACCCAGGTCTTCTATGGCCGTCGTACTCAGATTGGAATATCCCCGGATGAAGGTGGGATAAATGACGTAATTGGAAAGATTGTTGTTGTTGGCGTCGGCTCCGTACTGCCCGTATTGCAGCACTCTCAAAGCCAGGGAGGATTTTTTCAGATAAAAATACTTGCGAAGATCGACCAGAGTTGTCAGATAATCCCAATGACCGAAATTTTGCGTTACCCCTATCCGGAAGCGATAGCCGTTGAGTGGAGAGGTAAACCCGAACGTTGAATTGTCTCCCACAAAAGCCGCCTGGATGTTGAACAATCCAAACCCATCCGGCGATTCGATTTTCTCGCGATCCTGGTCTATGATCCGGCCAAAATCGTCATAATAATTGTGCCAGCGCTCGGTCCTGTAGTAATACAGGGAGTATCCGCCTCCCGCTTCCACCCGGATAGATTGATTGAAAGCGTACTGAGAGAATAAACTCGCCTGATCCTGGAATACCCGGTAAATATCATAGGTGAAATCGATCACCGGTAAGACTCCTCCATCGACTGGTAAAGAATCCCGGATATAGGAAGGATAACTGCTATACCGGAAAGGGACGTGTGAGATACCTCCCCCCCAGCCAATTTTGCCCGTTTGATTCCGGTACAGGATCTGAGCCCCGAGGTCGTATATTTCCCCGTTGAGTGCCAGCGTACTATAGATCTGATTGTTCCCCAGCATATCGCTGAAGATGGCGCTCACCCCACCGGCCAGACCAGTCGAAGTTCCGATAAAATTGCCCATACCGACACCGACACCCCCACCACCGCTGATGTAATCCAGTCTGAACTGGGGTCGGTATTTTTCTCTGTCAAATGCTGTAGTCGACACCAGATCGTGTTGATCGAGCGTCAGCAGATTATTTTGAACGATCTGCTGACTCCTGCGGGAAAGCGTCGGCAACATGGCCGCTGCCTTATCTACATCCCCGGGATTGACAGGCGTCATCTGACTGATATCGGGAGTGTAGCTGTATATCTGGTAGGAGTTATCAGTGTAATAATTATAAAATATTTTGCGTCCGTTTGCTGTCACGCTGATGGCTGTCGAGAATGGAGTAATTCCGCTCACGCCGGTGGCTATGTTGGTCACCTGATAAAGCGAGTTATCGTTGAGGTTGAGCATATACATATTCCGATATCCATCGCGATCCGACAGAAAGTACAAATGACCGTCTCTGTCTATGACAGGATTGAGATTGTCCGCGCCGGGAAATATTTCCGGGAGATGCTCCACGGTTTTAGAAGCCATGTCGTAGTAAGCCAGATTGAAATTCCATGACGGTCCTTGCCGGCCCTGGCTGAAACTAATCTGGTCCGTCGAAAAATAGATCCGACTCCCATCGGGGGAATAGTAAGGCATGATTTCCGAATATTCATCATTGGTCAGCCTGGTCGCTCTTTTGGTCCGGATATTGATTTCGTACAGGTCGGTCTGTCCTTCTTCCAACCCCGAAACCACTATGCTTTTCCCATCGGGGGACCAATTGGGGTAAGAGAATTTGCTCACCCTGTCCAGAGCAAAGGACTTCACCGTATTTCCCTTTTTATTTTTGATCATCAATTCACTTTTTCCCCGGGAAATGACCACGTAGGCAAACTGTTCCCCATCGGGAGACCACGTTCCTGCGGATTCGATAAAGTCCACGTCGTCGATCGAACCGGTGATGGAGTTGGTGGGGATTCGTTTTTCTATATTCCCGCTATTGGCATCCGCGATGTAAAGATCGGTGGAAAGCACCCGTTTTTCTGAGAAGAATATGATCTTTTCTCCGTCGGGAGATACCATCGGCGCGAGGTTCATATTTCCTCCGTTTTGTTCATTGATCAAAACTCTGCCGGCCGGGTCTTCTTCTTTATTTCTCACAAAGGGTTCATAAAATGCCTGCAGGGTTCTCTTCCATTCTTCGGAAAGAGCTTCGGTATTGGTGCCGAGAACGATCGCTACTGCATTGTCAAATCCATATGCCCCGGTGGCCTGGAAAAATGGCCGGATGACCTGGTCTCCATACAATCCCGTGAGGAATGCCCAGAAGGTCTGGCCCCACCGGTAAGGGAAAAACCGGGGGTTCGCAAGATCCTTAATGCCGGGGATATTCCCTTCTATGACGGCATCTCGCATCCACATAGTAGTTTGGGAATCTTCCGGCCCTTTGGACATGTATTCCGCCAATCCTTCCACCATAAAAAGGGGAAGATTCTGGAGATTCTGCAGTCCGGTGCTGTCCCCACCCAGTATGATATGATATTGAAACGCGTGAACCATTTCGTGGCCTATCACGTGGAAGGTTTGTTGATTGGTCATGGCGATAGGAAGGATTACCCTGTTTTTGAAAGCTTCCGTTACACCCCCTGTTCCGATGCTGATCGTACTGTTGATCGCTTGTGTTTGCTGGAAATCACCATGATCGTTGTAGAGTATAAATGGATTGGGCTCCGTAAAAGTATCCCGCAATACTTCCTGGTGCATGGAGTACCACTGCTCGGCCCATTGTGAAATCTGGTTGATTTTGTCCGGGCCCCTCAGATAATGGTACATATCAAAATGTGGTGTAGCCAGAACCGTAAATTTCTGGGTCTCATATTTCGGCTTGTTTTTTCCGAAATACTGTCCGTATCCCGCTGACAAGACAAAAGTTGATAGTATGAAAGAAAATATCGATTTGGTGATGAAGTTCATAAGGTATGTTTGATTGCGATTAACGTAATAACGATTTTACTTCGTGTCGTCCTTTGTTAATATACACATATTTTTGTTATTTGGTTGGTGGGAGTGCCTTATTTTGTATCGACCTTAAATCAATTCTGGTTTTTTAACATTAATTTTACAAACGTTATGGACGTTTATTTCAGGTTTTGAAAGTAAAAACTGACAAAATGCGCGTCCCGGAAGCATCCGACTGACAAAATTACCTTTTCTATCCGTATATTACTGAATGGATTCAGATTTGCAATAGTACAGAATAAAATAAAACAGGCTATGACATACGATAATTTCACAATAAAAGCCCAGGAGTCCATTCTGCGAGCACAGCAAATCGCCGGTGAGCTTAATCAGCAATCCGTGGATACGGCGCATATCGTAGCTGGACTTTTGGAAGTCGACCAGGAGGTACCCC
The DNA here is from genome assembly GCA_937876435.1 of uncultured Bacteroidota bacterium. Taxonomy (GTDB): domain Bacteria; phylum Bacteroidota; class Bacteroidia; order Chitinophagales; family Saprospiraceae; genus Membranihabitans. The sequence continues at coordinate 1,935 of CALEIL010000170.1, read as the reverse complement.
AGTTTCTGTTCAATAAAATGGGAGCGAGCCTCAACGAATTGCAAAAAGCCATCCGGGATGACATCCGCAATTTCCCCAAGGTGGAAGGGACAGACAAACAATACCTGACCAACGACGCCAATAAGGTTCTCAGCAGAGCCAAAAAAACCATGGGACTGTTCAGCGACGAATTCATCTCAGTGGAAGTTATTTTGCTCGCCATCGTTCAGGGAAGCGACAAGACCGCCAAACTCTTCAAATCGTTAGGAGTCACGGAAGATCTATTGATAGCCGCCATCAAAGAACTCCGGAAGGGGAAGGCCATCGTCGATCAGAATACCGATAGTCAGTACAATTCCCTCAAGAAATATACGATCAATCTCAACGAGCGCGCCGAAAGCGGAAAACTGGACCCCATCATCGGCCGGGATGAAGAAATCCGGAGGATCCTGCACATACTCTCCCGACGTAAGAAAAACAATCCATTGCTGATCGGGGAGGCCGGGGTCGGTAAAACGGCCATCGTGGAAGGGATCGCCTGGCGGATCGTCAACCAGGATGTACCGGAGAACCTGAGGTCCAAGAAAATCTTCTCACTCGACCTGGCAGCCCTCATAGCCGGAGCCAAGTATAAGGGTGAGTTTGAAGAACGAATCAAAGCGGTCATCAATGAAGTCAAGGCCAGCGATGGAGAATTCATCCTTTTTATCGACGAGATCCATACCCTGATCGGTGCAGGTGGTGGCCAGGGTGCCATGGATGCAGCCAATATCCTCAAACCAGCCCTGGCTCGTGGCGAATTGAGAACCATTGGAGCGACTACCCTGGATGAATATCAAAAACATTTTGAAAAAGATAAGGCCCTCGTTCGGCGGTTCCAGACCGTCAACATCGATGAGCCCTCCATAGAAGATACGATATCGATCCTAAGGGGGCTCCAGGAAAAATACGAGGTGTATCACAAGATCGAAATCAAAGACGAAGCGTTGATCGCAGCGGCTGAACTCTCTGACCGATACATCGCTGACAGGCATCTCCCCGATAAAGCGATCGACCTGATCGATGAGGCGGCCGCCAGGCTTAGACTGGAGCTGGACAGTGTTCCGGAGGAAATCGATGAGGGTGATCGCAAGGTCCGTCAACTCGAAATCGAACGGGAAGCTATCAAGCGGGAAGGAAGCGAAGGGAAACTCAAAGTGATTACTGAGGAGCTGGCCAACGCCAAAGAAAAACTGGACACACTGCGGGCTGCCTGGCAAAATGAAAAAGAAATAGTGGATACTATCCAGAATATACGTTCCAATATGGAGAAACTGGAAGTGGAAGCAGCCAGAGCCGAACGGGAAAGCGATTTTGAAAAGGTCGCCAGAATCCGCTATGGGGAATTCAAGGAACTCGAAGTCCAGCTCAAGGTGGCAGAAGAAAAACTGGAATCCCTCGAGGATGAAAAACGGTTTACAACGGAGGAAGTAACCGGGGACGATATCGCCGAAATAGTTTCCAGATGGACGGGTATTCCGGTTCAGAAAATGCTCCAAAGTGAAAAGGACAAATTGCTGAAACTGGAAGATTATATAGGTCAGAGATTGATCGGACAAAAGGAAGCTGTCCGCGCCGTGGCAGATGCGGTACGCCGAAGCCGGGCGGGGCTACAGGATGCCAACCGGCCGATCGGATCCTTTATTTTTCTGGGACCGACCGGGGTAGGAAAGACAGAACTGGCCAAAACGCTGGCAGAAGTTCTATTCGATGACGAAAACGCGATCACCCGGATCGATATGAGTGAATTTCAGGAAAGACACTCGGTATCTCGCCTGGTCGGAGCGCCTCCGGGATACGTCGGATACGATGAAGGCGGACAACTGACCGAGGCCGTAAGACGCAAACCCTATTCGATCGTGTTGCTCGATGAAATCGAGAAGGCACACCCTGACGTTTTCAACCTGTTGTTACAGG
>CALEIL010000169.1 GCA_937876435.1 uncultured Bacteroidota bacterium | reverse complement strand
CGGGTGTTGCGAGAACGAGGCCGGGATGTGGTGGAGAAGGATTTGGGGACCTGGATTTCCTCCCTCGATCCCGAAGATGCAGCCTACGACCAATGGTTGTTGGAAGGATTTTGGGTGTATCAATCGCTTGATATTGCCGCGCAGGACATATTGGAAAAATTATTGAGCTCTGGGGAGCCCTTAATCCGTGCAGCGGCGATCCGGGCATTATACTATCAATATGATTTATATCCTCTTGCTGATGAATATCTGGCCCGGGGAGTGCGGGATGAAGACCCGGTGGTCCGACTTGAATCGGTGATAGCCTTACGGAAATCGGTCAGGCCGGAAACTGCCGCAGTGGCCACGAGGATACTGGACCAGGAAATGGATCAGTACCTCGATTTTGCCTTGTGGCAAACCGTCAGGGAATTGGAGGGCGTGTGGTACCCGGAATACGAAGCAAATAAGGATTATTTTGGGGGAAATGTAAAGAAAGCATTTGCCCTGAAGTCGATTACTGCCCCGACTGCCATCATAGATTTGGTGGATATGTACCTGGGTGGACAACTACCAGCAGATTATAGGAAAGACTTTTTTGGATCCGTCACGAAATTCGGGAATGCCCGGTCGCTTTCAACCATTCTCAACAGAGTCCTCCAACACGAAGACAACAGGGAAGAATTACTCGATGTATTGATCAACTCCATGGAGCAGAGAAATGTCCATCCGGAGACCGATCTGTCGCGGATCGCGAAACTTTTTGGCGTGGAAGATCCGGAGGTAGCGCGCAAATCCATTGCCCTGGCGAGTCTTTGGGGATTGGAACAATACAGACCTCAATTCATCGAATGGGCCAAAAGAGACGATCAGACCGAAAGTGAGACTGGAATCGCGGCCCTGGCCTCCCTGGGCGACGATAAAAGTCTGGAGGCCTTGTTGGAATTGGCCGGAAAGGAGTACGGCGAAGAAATTCGATCGACCGCAATTTCTCATTTGGTTTCCAGAGATGCGAAGGCAGCTTCGATGCAGGCGGTATCTCTATTGTCAGATTTGGACGAGGAAGAAAAAATATCAAAATTGCTCTCCGCTTTTTTCGCCAATCAAAACGGTGTGAAGGAATTGGGAAGGGTCCTTTCAGAAAGCGGCGGTGCGTCGGACCAGGTTTCCAGGGTCGGATTGCAAATGATCAGCACAATGTCCAATCGAAGACAGGAAAGTGAGGATATAAAGACTTTAAAAAGTGTTTTCCGTACTTCAGATGTGGAAGTGAAAAGGCCTACGATGCCTCAGACCCTGAGTGAATGGGAGGCCGATCGATTGGAGCTCGATATCAAAGCGTATGGAGATCCGGTTCGTGGTGAACTGGTGTACCGCAAACTGGGATGTGCCAGTTGCCATGCCATTGGTGGCGCAGGTGGAAAATTGGGAACAGACTTGAGTAGTCTGGGTGCGAATGCCCCTACGGATTATATCATCAGCAGCGTCCTCAGTCCGGGAAATGAAATCAAGGATGGGTATGAATTGAACCAGGTGATCAAGAAAAACGGGAACGTCGTAATGGGTTATATGGTCCGGGAAACCGATTCAGAAATCGTATTACGGGATGTAGTGGGAAATGAGGTTTCCGTGCCGAAATACCAGATCAGTTCTCATCAGAACGTCCCCGGATCCTTGATGCCTCCCGGATTGACGAGTGGATTGACGAGGGAGGAATTCGTGGATTTGATTGGATTTTTATCCAAAATCGGAGAGCCAGGAGATTTCCGGGTACCCGGAAATAATTATATCAGGTACTGGGAAGTTTTGAATCCCGGAGACGAAAGCCCCGACCTGAGACAGAGGAAAAATATAGAAACGGTCGTGCAAAATCCCGACACTTACGATTGGACCACGGTATACAGCAATGTGGCCGGCGGTCTTCCGCTGGATGAACTGGATGATCTGCCCGGGGAGGTGAAGTTGTTGAAGTTTTCGGTCGAAGTTCAGTCCCCGGGGAAAGTGGAGCTGATATTCGATCCCGAAGGGATCCACTCTTTATGGGTGGATGGGGTCCCCCTGGAGTATGGCGAGGAAGGTGCGAGCGTCGATCTGAAAAGCGGAATCCGGAAATTTGTCGTAGCCCTCAGATCTGATCATGTCAGGAATGATTTTAAGGTAGACATCCCCGAAGGTTCGGGAGGCGCAGGACGGGCCAGGCCTATGCATTCTGCGCTGGTGGCGGAGTAATTTTATTTTTTTGTAAGATTTGAAGTTCAAAGATTGAGTATGAGATTAATAGTGCGGCGGGAGATAAGTTCCTTTAAGGTATTTCAAAATATTTTTGTGGCGGATCATAAAAGCAAAACCCCGGATCCCGGCCTTGACCTCTCGGGATCTTCTCGGGGGGCAATCGGTAGGAGATGTCAAAATGGTTCCGCGAATACCTTTAGGAATGTAGGAGTTGGTGCATTTGTTCTATGTCTTTTAATGGGAGTTTGTGTAGCAGGATTTTCAAGTAATCCCGCACTGTACACATCAGAAATGGTTTACCAATCTACGGGATTGTCAGCCGGGGCAAGCCAGATCTATCCTGTTCGATTGGACGACAATCAAACTCGGCGGGACCAGGCTATGAATCAGAATCGCCATTTTACCTATGGTGCCACGACTGGCATGAAGGTGGATACCCAGATCATCGAGCTGGGTGTTGTGGTCGGACAGATGAAATATGATAAAACCCAGATCACGGTGACAGCAGGGAAACCGGTCGCCATCGTTTTTAAGAACAATGACGTGATGTTACACAATATTTTGATTCTGGAACCCGGAAGCCTGGACAAAGTCGGTACGGCGGCGGATAAAATGATTACTGATCCCGAGGCTCAGAAAAAAGGATTCATACCGGAAATGGATGAAATCTTATTCTCAAGTCCGCTCGTGAATCCTGGGAAAACTTTCAGATTGAAATTTACCGCTCCCCAAAAGAAAGGGAAGTATCCGTTTGTGTGTACTTTTCCCGGCCACTGGAGGATCATGCAGGGAACCATGACGGTGGAATGAAGTTGTGATTTGACCTGAATATAAACGGGCTAGACTTCCGGATAACAATCCATTATAAACGCGATGAGGGGGGGTAGCCCTGTCTCTCGATCAATTTGAATGATTACTAAAATTTTGAATCAAACAACCTCAAAATGAAAAAACTTATTTGGATCGGATTTCTAATTCTGGGTACGGTCTACGGGAAAGGTGGGGATCTTTTTGTTGGTCGGACGTCGGTCGATATTACACCCGAATTGCCCGTGGCGCTCATGGGGCAGTTTCATTTGCGGATAGCGCATGAAGTTCAAACACCCTTGTCGGCGAATATCATTGCGCTCGAAACGCCCGGTGCCGGAGGCGACACGGTGGTGTTTGTATCGTGTGACCTGGTATATATCCCCACACAAATCTGGGAGAGGGTTCGCGAAGAAGTAGTGAATTTGCTTCCAGGTTTTAATAGCCGGAAAATTATATTGAATGCGACCCATACGCACACCTCTCCGGTTATAGAAGATGAGAGCGACCAACCATCTTTTTTGTACAAACTGCCCGCCAGTGGCATTACTCAGGTGAATACATATAGGGAATTTTTGATAGAACAGGTAGCACGGGGAATCGCATTGGCCTGGAAATCCCGGGAGAGGGGTACTATGTCCTGGGGACTCCGTCGGGCTGCCATACCATATAACCGAAGAGTCGTTTACCAGGACGGAGAGGCCGTGATGTATGGAGATGCAACAACCCCCGATTTTAAGAATATCGAAGGGTACGAGGATCACGATATCCATTCCCTGTTTTTTTGGAACCTGGAAGGTAAAATATTGGCGATGGCTGTTGAGGTGGCTTGTCCTGCGCAGGAAGTAGAAGGGGATACCAGGGTGGACGCAGATTACTGGCATCCTGTGCGAAAGGCGTTGCAACACACGTATGGAGATGACCTGGTCATTTGTGGATGGATCGGGGCTGCAGGTGATCAGTCACCACATCCCATCTACCGGAAGAAGGCCCTGGAACGAATGCGGAATTTAAGTCAGACCTCCCGTATGGAAGATATTGCACAAAGGATCTCTGAAGCTGTTTCAAGAACGTATTCAATTGTCCAAAATGACAGGTTTGAAAGCGTGAAATTCTCACATGAAATGCGCAAAATCGAACTTCCAATGCGTCAAATTACGGTAGATGAGTACATTGAATCCAAAAGGATTTCACAGGATGCTGCCAGGCAGATAGAAATGGATCCCTCCAAAACTGATCGTTTAAATACCCGAATGACCTGGTACGGAGATATCGTCAAACGATATGAACAACAAAAGACAAATCCCAACCCCCAGTATGAAACAGAAATACACGCAATACGATTGGGGGATATCGTGATTTGCACGAATCAGTTTGAATTGTTCACCGATTACGGCATTCAAATGCAGGCTCGAAGTCCGGCATTACAGACCCTGGTCGTTCAATTGGCCGGTCCTGGGACCTATCTTCCGACCGATAAGGCTGTGAGAGGAGGAGGCTACAGCGCGGTATGCCAAAGCAACAGCGTAGGACCGGAAGGGGGGCAGATTTTAGTATCGGAAACGCTGGAACTGATCGATGATGTGTGGAACAAGTAAGGCGGTTGTCTACCTTGAATTTAATGAAAGAACCATATAGATGTTCATGAATAAACATGGGTTTTTATTTTTTCTTATTGTGGTTTTTTCCTGCGATCAAACGGGGATTACCTACGAGAACGGTTCTGTTCCCCCAAGGGAAGGGGTTAACACGTACGAGTTGGTAGAGGGATATCGGTTGGAGTTATTTGCAAGCGAGCCGCTGATAGCCGATCCGGTGGATATGGAGATTGATGAATGGGGGAACGTGTACGTGGTGGAGATGTCGGGCTATCCGTTGGATAAGAGCCATACTGGTAAGATTAAGTTGCTGAAGGACGAGGATGGAGATGGGGTGATGGACCGGAGTATATTGTTCGCCGATGAGTTGATGTTTCCCAATGGGGTGATGCGATGGAAGAATGGGATCATGGTGACCGATGCGCCGTACGTGCTGTATTTGGAGGATCGGGATGGGGATGGGCAATCAGACGTACGCGACACGATATTGAGTGGATTTTCCTTGTCCAATCCTCATGTTAACGTAAACAATCCGATATACGGTCTGGACAATTGGGTGTATTTATCGCATTTTGGCCGGATCGGGACCCGGAAGTACGAGGAGGAGTTTGGGGATGAAGGGAGTGAGATTCGATTTTGGGGTAAGGAGTCTGGCGCGGTTCTTCCGAAGAATGCGAGCAGTAAGAATGTTCGTTTCAAACCAGATGGGAGTGGACTGGAGATGCGATCCGTGAAAGGGCAGTATGGTCACACCTTCGATGAATGGGGGCACCATTTTCTGACGCACAATTCCAACCATATCTATCAGGAGGTTTTGGAATCCAAATACGTCAGCCGGAATCCGGATGCCGTGATTTCAAAATCCTCGGAAGACGTATCGGACCACGGCAATTCAACGGAGGTGTATCAGATCACCACGAATCCGGACCGCCAGTTGTTTACACCGGTAGGATTGACGACGTCAACAAGCGGCTTGACCTATTACGATGGGGGTTTGTTTCAGGAGCCTTATGGGAGTATGACGACATTTGTAGCTGAGTCGGTCAGCAATTTGGTCCATTCGGACCGATTGGAAGAGCGAGGGGGTACGTATCGGGCGATGCGACATAGTAGCAAAGAGGAATTTTTGGCGTCGACGGATTCCTGGGCCCGCCCAGTAAATTTATACGTGGGCCCAGACGGCGCGTTGTATGTACTGGATTATTACCGACGGATCATCGAACATCCGGAATGGATGTCGGATGAAGCGATCGAGTCGGGAGATTTGTACGATGGGTACAATATGGGACGGATTTACCGGGTGACGCCGGAAGGCGCTGGGAAAGCGGAATGGACTCAAGGGCTAGACCTGGGATCAAAGACCAGTATGGAGCTGGTGGAAGTATTGGAAAGTGAAAATGGTTGGTGGCGAAGGCATGCGCAGCGGATGTTGGTCGACCGGGTCGATGCATCTGTGCTGGAGGAACTGGAAGCTAAAGTGGTTAGTGGCAAAACGGCTATGGGGCGCCTGCATGCCTTATGGACACTGGAAGGTATAAATCGGTTGGGAATAGAAACCATCCAGCAGGCATTACAAGATAAAGAAGGCGGGGTTCGGGAGAATGCCATACGGTTGGCAGAAAAGCATATGAATGCCAGCCCATCCCTGACCGAAGATCTGTATGCAATGGCAGACGATGCAGCGGTCAAGGTACGGTTCCAGTTGTTGCTGACATTGGGGGAACTTGACACCCCGAAAGCCAGGGCAATTCGGGAAAAATTATTGTTTGGAGATGTGGAGGATGAATGGTTCCAGTTGGCGGCACTAACGGCCAGAGATGTGGATAGCAAAGGGCTGCTAAGCGAGGTAGAACGCAAGAGCGATGATGTAAAGGCCGGGAAGTACCTGGGATTGGTCGGGCGTTTGGCCGAAATGATCGGTGCGGGATCTGATGAATCCGAAATCAGAAGGAGGTTGCGGCAGGGGACGACGATGACTGGTTCGTACGGTGACCTGGAGACCTCGATTCTGCAGGGATTAGTGTCTGGATTGCTACGGAATAAAGATGCAGGAGGGATTATATCCAGTGAACGGATGAGTCTTGAGCGGGCTCTATTCGACCATGGTTCAGCGGCTGTTCGATCGGCGATGCTGACCCTGTTGGGGCAAGAAGAATTAACGAAGACTGAACCCGAGCAGCTCAAGAGGTTAACGGAGCGAGCTTGGGAAAAAATCACCGACTCAAACCTGGATTCCAGATACCGCAGTCAGATGTTGGAAGTGCTGAAGATGAGTGATCCGTCAGGTTATGAAGTGGGTTTAAAAGAATTGCTAAACCCATCTGAAGAACCGGAGGTGCAAGCAGCAGCGATGGACGTTCTGGGTCGGATTAAAGGGACAGAAATATCGGAATATATATTGGATCGATGGGGTGAATGGACACCGGAAGTTCGGGAGTCCGCCCTGGACGCTTTGATGCGGGAGGATGGCCGGGTAGAACAATTGCTGACGGCATTGGAAGATGGAACGATATCAAAAACGGCGCTTGGCTGGAACCGAACGGTCCGACTGAACCAATATGGTAACGAGGAGATACGTAATCGTGCGAGGGCTATTTTAGCCGCAGATGCCGGGTCCACATCGGTGGACGATTATGCTGATGCTTTGACATTGGAGGGAGAGGTAGAAAGGGGATTGGAAGTTTACAGAACAAATTGTTCGATCTGTCATCAGGTACGCGGAAAGGAAGGGATCGCGTATGGACCGGATCTGGGAACGGTGCACAACTGGGAACGAAAGGATTTGCTGGCGAATATTCTGGATCCTGGGTTGTCGATTGCGCCGGGGTACGATTTGTGGGAAGTACAATTAAAGGATGGCAATCAGGCACAGGGTATCATAATGAACGAGACATCGAGTGCGGTGGATCTGGTGCCTGGACCTGGACAGACACGAAAAATCAATAGGAATGAAATAGAATCGATAGAAGCTATGGCGGGTATAACCCTCATGCCGGGATTTGGTGGAACTTTGGATGAGCAGGAACTGGCGGACCTGATGGTATTTTTGAAAAACAGCCAGCGCATATTGGAACAATAAAAAAAGCAAACGGATGAACAGGAAAGAATTTATGAAAACCGGGCTGCTGATGGGAGCAGGTCTGGCGACGAGCGGCTGGACCGGGATTACAGGTTCAAAGAAAGGAAGTAGGGAGAACGAACAAGCATTTCGGATGAAATTTTCTGGCGAGTTTGATATGTTCAGTAGTGCAGGGAAGGATTTGGAGGATCAGTTGCAGTGGGGCTATGATCACGGATTTCGGGCCTGGGAGAGCACATGGCTGACCCGACGAAGCGTGGAGGAACAAGAGCGGATTGCGAGAAAGATGGGCAGATTGGGGATGGAATTTGGGCAGTTTGTGGGGACAATGTCGTTTCGGGATGTGGTATTTGCGGGTCGGGACGAAGGATTGCGAAACAAAACCCTGGAGGAAGTGAAGGCTTCGGTGGAGATCGCCAAACGCATGAATACCAAGTATATCCACAATGTATTGGGGAAGGCGGACCCGAATTTACCCTGGGATTTTCAGATGGCGAATGCGATTGAATTGTTGAAAAGGGTAGCAGAGATCTATGAGCCACACGGTTTGGTGATGGTGATGGAAACGATGAATCATAAGATCAATCATGCGGGGATGTTTTTGCACCGAATACCGCAGGCCTACGCGATGTGTAAAGCGGTTGACAGTCCGAGTGTAAAGATCCTGTTTGATGTGTACCACGTACAGATCCAGGAAGGAAACCTGATACCCACGATCGACTACGCGTGGGACGAGATTGCCTATTTTCAGTTGGGTGATACGCCGGGACGGTTTGAACCGGGCACAGGAGAGATCAATTACCAGAATCTGTTGCAGCACGTATGGGACAAGGGATATCGTGGATTTTTGGGATTGGAACACAAGGTGAAAGGAGAAGGTAAATCGGGAGATGAGGCGGTGCTGGATGCCTACAGACGGATTGATCCGCGATAAAAATTGAAAGGGGGATGGATCGATTTCTCGCTGACGAGTATGGATGCTGGTGGGTGAGGAACTCGAACCCTTACATTAGTAGCAAGACTTACGTATTGAAAATGAATAATTCTATTGAAAACAGACATCATAAATTGTAAAAATCTAATATGCAGTGATGTAATATTTATTAATTATCATGAAAAAATTATCAAGAATACACTCCGCCGTAATTATTATTATTTTATTTGTTTTATATCCAATTAATCTAATTTCAAAGAAACAAATAATACCCACCAATATCGATTCACCACGGATGGTCATAGGTATCATTGTAGATCAAATGAGGCCAGATTACATCTATCGGTTTTGGGATAAAATGGGAAATGATGGATTCAAAAGAATCATAAGAGAGGGGTTTTCATTTACAAACACACAATATAATTACATGCCTACATCTACGGGTCCTGGTCATGCCAGCATATATACGGGCACTACGCCTTCAATACATGGGATTAGGGGCAATAATTGGTATTCCCGTAAATTAAACAGATATATCAATACAGTTGAAGTCCCGGGGTATAAGGTGATAGGGGTAGACTTTGACAATAATGTTAGCAAAGCACCTGGTAATTTGAAATCGACAACAATTGGAGATGAATTAAGGCTTCATACTAATTTCCGATCTAAAGTAATCGGAATTTCTCTAAAAGACAGGGGGGCCATTATGCCTGCTGGGCACACGGGCGACGCATATTGGTATGATTCATCGACAGGAAAATTTGTTACAAGCTCATTTTATACCAATGAATTACCATCATGGGTAAATGAATTCAATAAAAGAGGTCTACCCCAAACTTATCTTAATAGAACATGGGAGACATTGTTCCCGATAGAAAGTTATACCGAAAGTATGGAAGATGACAACCCATACGAAGGTATTTTATCCGGTAAAGAACGACCGGAATTTCCATATGACTATAAAGCATTATCTGAATCTCATAAAGGATTTGGTCTTATTTCATCCTCTCCATTTGGAAATGAAATACTCACAGAACTTGCAATTGCCGCAATAGAAGGTGAATCACTTGGGGGCAGGACATCCACAGATTTATTATCAATATCTTTTTCTAGTACAGATGCTATTGGGCATAGGCACGGGCCTGCTTCGAAAGAAATAGAGGATATGTACCTGCGATTAGACCTATGCATTGCGCGATTACTATCTTATTTGGATGAAAAATTTGGGAAAGAACAAATACTACTATTTTTAACTGCGGATCATGGAGTTGGTCACATTCCATTGTATCTACAGGATTTGAAAATTCCCAGTGGATATTTTGAATTTGAAAATGCACCTCAAATCGATTCATTGCGTGGATATTTGGTCGATAAGTATGGCAAGGATATTTTATTAGATTTTAGCATGCACAATTATGAGATATTTTTGGATCGCGAATATCTTGATTCCCATAACCTGGACTATGACAAGGTGCAGAAAGATGTAGCGCGTTTCATTGTATCGTTTGATGGTATAGCCGGGGCCTTGACCGCCGAGACGCTTATTAATGCAGAATTTTTATTTGGGATTAAAAATAAGATCCAGAATGGATTTAACCAGGAATTATCCGGAGATGTCCATTTCTGGTTAAATCCTCAATGGATTCCACAAAGAATTGGGGCCACCCATGGGACACCGTGGTCATATGATACACGTGTGCCACTTCTGTGGTACGGAAAAGGTATTCCGCCTGGCAAATCGGCTGAATTAGTTAATACCATTGATATTGCTCCAACCATTGCAACATTTCTTAATTCTCCATTCCCAAGCGGAAATAGTGGTAATCCACTAAATAAATATATAAGCAATGAAGATAATTAAGTAAATTACATATAATAAAATCAAAATTAATTGAACCTCAATAAACTAATGCAATGTATAAATCCACAATCATCTATATTTTTATAGTTTTTAATTATCTTTCCTGTAAATCTGGAATTAAGGATTATCCTGATCCGGAAAATAACACCCAATCCTCTATTATGTTGGTTGGAGACTGGTTTGAAGATCCTCACGATATTGATTTTGATGCTTTACCACGAGTTCCAAGGGAACACATCGTAATTAGCGATGTAACCGCTCAAAATGGTGTAAATCAGCATAATTATTTGATTCATTACGATGGCCAGTTTTGGGCGATGTGGAGTGATGGACCTGGAATCGAAGACCGGGTCGGACAAGTGGTAAAATATGCTGTAAGTTCGGATGGAACAAATTGGAGCGAACCTAAACTTCTTACTCCTTATCCACCCAATTCAGGTCCAGATTCGCCTCATTACAATACCAGGACGGAAGAAGGTTTTCGATGGATTGCCCGGGGTTTCTGGATCTATGATAATCAATTACTAGCATTGGTCTCCCTGGATGAGGCGGCTGGATTTTTTGGTGAAAGCTTGCAACTAAGGGCTTTTAGATGGAAAGAGAACAATGAAAACTGGGAGGATTATATGCTGGTACACGATAATGCTATCAATAATTTTCCTCCAAAGCAATTACCCACTGGTGAGTGGTTGATGTCCCGCAGGACATTTGATTACACGGAAAGAGGGGTCGACTTTCTGGTAGGGGGAACTGGCTCTGTGGATCAATGGGAGTCATTTCCTGTTTTTGGAACAGCGCGTGAGCTTTCAGCTGAAGAACCATACTGGTGGGTTTTGCCTGATGGAAAGAATCTGATGGCTCTCTTCAGAGATAATAATCGAAGTGGGTATTTGTATCGGTCATTCTCAATCGATAATGGTAGATCATGGAGTCCCCCTGTAAAAACAGATTTTCCGGATGCCCGGTCCAAGTTTCATGGATTGCGGATGAGTAATGGGAAATATGTGTTGGTTAATAATTCTCACTACAATCACAGGCAGTGGTTTACTCTTTCAATAAGTGAGGACGGGATCGTTTTCGATAAAATGTTTTTTTTGGTTTCGGGTGATAAGAACGGCGTAGATTACCCACATATGATAGAACATGAAGGATATCTATATATCGTCCATTCGGGCGGACATGGTGGCAGGAAGCAATCGGTTGAAATACAGAAAGTCAAAATTTCAGATTTGAACAGGTTGAAAATGCCGTAGATTTTCACTTTCATATAAAAAATATAAGTACAATGTTGTTAAGCAAACTTCATATTGCAGCTATAGCAATTATGTTAATTTCAACCGGAAGTATGTCCGGTTTATATGCTCAAAGAACTGATAATCCTGATCCTATCACCAATCCCCTTTCCTCAATAATGTTATCAGGGGACTGGGTTCCAGAAAATACTCATGACATTGATTTTCACTCTTTACCCAAAATTTCTTCGCAACACACCATTATTGATGATGTACGATATGCCTGGGGCAGAAAAACCCTACAGCACAATTACCTCATTTTCTATGATGGATTTTACTGGGCTATGTGGAGTGACGGACCGGGTGTTCCCTATAGCGATGATCCTATAGCGCACAGGAATATTGTGCCAGGCCACGATCAGCCCGGGCAATTGATTTCTTATTCCAAAAGCAAGGATGGTATAAAATGGAGTGAACCCAGGGACCTGGCGGGGCCACCTGATTCTGGTTATGGCTGGATAGCCAGAGGGTTTTGGGTCCGGAATGGAGAATTATTGGCGCTGGGTACAAGATACAAGGCTCCCAGTTATCGGGGCGAGGGATTGCAGTTACATGCTTTTGAAATGATAACAGGACAGGACAAAGAATGGAAGCATAAAGGGCTGGTGTATGATAACGCTATGAATAATTTTTCTCCTAAACAATTGCCTTCTGGTGAATGGTTAATGTCCCGTCGAGATAGCCTGGGGAATGTATATATGATGCGTGGTGGCAATTTAGGATTTGACCATTGGGAATCCTTTCCCGTTGTAAGCCACCTGGATGAAGAGTTTCGGGCCGAAGAACCGTATTGGTGGATTTTACCTGACGGTGAAAATTTGGTTTCATTTTATCGGGACAACAAGAATAGTGGGTATTTATTTCGAGCCTTTTCTACAGACGACGGTAGGACCTGGAGCAGACCTGTTCGGACAAATTTTCCTGATGCGAAATCAAAATTTCATGGACTTAGATTGAGTGATGGCAGGTATATCCTGGTATCAAATTCCAACCCTCAAAAAAGAGATCCACTTACCCTTGCCATAAGCGAGGATGGGATGGTTTTTAAAGAGATGGGGTACCTCGTCGGTGGTCGCCATATTGATTATCCACACGTTATCGAACACAATGGATCCATATTTGTAGCTTTTGCTGGTGCTAAACAAACCGTGGAAGTGCTCAAAATAAATATATCTGATCTGGATCATCTTCAAATGCAATCCTCAGAAAACAACCAATAAACTTCCTCATAAAATTATACCAATTCATTCAAGTCTGTTTTACAACTTATTATGCAAACATTTGATATCACGACTATTCTGGTTGTTCTATTTTTCCTGGCATGTATGGTGGTAGCCGGACTTTATTTTTCCTCCCACAACAAAACCACAGAAGACTATTTTGTAGGAAACCGATCATTTTCTGGATGGACGATCGGCTTTTCCATGTTGGGTTCTATTGTTAGCTCGATGACATTTCTGGCATTACCTGCTGCAGCCTATATATTGGATTGGCGGCAATTGACGGTAAATCTCGTTGTACCATTTATAGCCATCCTGACTGTGATCGTTTTTATTCCTTTTTTCAGGAGGGGAAAATTGACGTCAGCTTTTGAATATCTGGGCGAACGATACGGAAGAATTCCACGGAGATATGGGGCGATAAGCTATATTATCTTGGAAGTAATACGAATGTCCCAAATTTTATTTCTCCTGGCAATCGTGATTGAATTTCTTACGGGTGTACCTATATTATGGGCCATTATAGCAACCAGTATAGTTACCGGATTTTATACGGTGGTGGGAGGTTTTAAAGCAGTAGTCTGGACAGACGTTATCCAGGCTATAATATTATTAGTTGGAGCATTGATATGTGTGCTCTGGATTTCTTTGGGTGTGCCGGGTGGATTCTCAACCATTATTGAAGTTGGGCAAGAACATAATAAATTTAGCCTTGGAGCTATGAAATTTGATTTGGCTGAGCGTACATTTTATACCGTGGCAATTTTGGGTGTAATAAACTGGCTCGGCATTTTTGGTGGGGATCAGAACATGGTACAACGCTATATTTCGGCACGTTCAACGAGAGAAGCCCGGAAAGCTACGATTATTTATACAGTGATTGCTGTGCCACTGTGGACGCTTTTTTTCTTCGTAGGAACCTCCTTATTTGTATATTTCATTTACAATGCAGATCCGCTGGTAGCTGGGTTGGCAGCTGATCAGGTGTTTCCTTATTTTATTTTGTCCAGATTACATCCCTTTATAGCAGGGGTTATTATTTCTGCCGCCTTCGCAGCGGCAATGAGCTCTTTGAGCTCTGGTATAAATGGTATTTCAACCGTAGGGATTATTGATCTCATGAAACCATGGCTGAAAAAAAATCGGGAAGATTCATATTATCTGAAAGCAGCGCATGGGATAGCTGCAGTAGTGACTGTGATGGTCGTATTAGGAGCAATATTTTTTAGTAACCTTGAAAAAGAAAGCATGAATAACATAAGTCTGATTGTTGCGAGTGTTTTTGGAGGATGCATCATGGGGCTATTTATGATGGGGTTTTTTACACGACGAATAGATGGATTTTCTGCCACAATAGCATTGGTAGTATCCATCATATTTAATATTTATCTGGGATTGGGTCTGCTTGGAGCTTTACCGGAAGCCTGGATTTTACCAATCCATAGTTATTGGGTCGGTGCTCTGGTAAATGGTGCATTCATTGTGGCAGCCTATATTATCAGTGTATTCAGAAACAAACCCGGAAAAAACCTGGAAGGTCTTACGGTATGGACGATGAAATAGTTTTGGGAAAGCATTGATTATGCGCAAAAATAAAAGTAAGTCTGGAATATGAAGGATTTTGAAATTGTAATTTTTGGGGCTACTCCCGGAGGATTGGCTACGGCGATCACAGCTGGTAGATTAGGACGTAGGGTGGCGGTTTTGGACCAAAATGACCATATTGGTGGAATGACAACAAGTGGTTTAGGCAAAAGTGATGTAGAACAAAAAGAGTACATTGGTGGGCTTTTCAGGGAATTTACAAAACGAGTTTATAGCTATTATCGGGATAAATATGGACCAGATTCAGAGAATGTGAAACTGTGTCGTGAGGGTTATTATTTTGAGCCTTCAACAGCTGAAAATGTATTGAATGAAATGATTGCTGAAGCTGGGGACATTTCTATCTTTTTGGGATATAAACTTAAGCATGTAACTGTTTATGACGATTGTATAAAATCGATTAGGACTATCCATACGGCAGAAGGTTCATTGCATTCATTTTCAGGACAAGTATTTGTGGATGCAACCTATGAAGGTGATTTATACGCCGGAGCAGGAGCGGAGTATCGTTTGGGAAGAGAAGGTCGCACGGAATTCTCTGAGCCTCATGCGGGCAAAATATTTTATGATTACGAAAATGGAAAAATTCTGCCTGGTAGTACAGGAGAGGGTGATAATGCGATTCAGGCCTATACCTACCGATACTGTTTAACCACAGATCCGGACAATAGTTATGTACTCAGTAAATTACCTGAGAATTATGATAGAAATCTGTACACGGGCTATTTTGATGACTTAAATAAAGGCAGACTAAGTGCTCCAGCAAAGTTTCACGATGGCTGGGGTTATTATCCAGAACATTTCGATACGATGGTTCGGGTACTTTCTGTCACAGATTTACCCAATTCAAAGGTGGATGCAAATACGAATCCCCGACCCCTGGCCTTTCCATTTCCAGAAGAAAATATTGGCTACATTGAAGGAAACTCTGAGATAAGAAAAAGAATATGTGATCGGCATCGGGAAATCTCCCTCGGTCTTATCTGGTTTTTGCAAAATGACATGGAAGTACCTGAAAAACATCGGAAAATGGCTCGCAAATACAATTTCCCATTGGATGAATTTGTGGACAACAATCACTTTCCATTCCAATTGTATGTAAGAGAAGGTCGCAGACTTAAGGGAGAGTATACCCTCACACAACATGATGTTTCATCTACCCTGGAGCATCCAGAGTCCTTCAGCCATCCCGATACCATTGCTATGGGTGAGTTTCCGATAGACAGTTTTCCCGTCCATAAAATTTCCGACGAAAATCGAACTGTATTAGAAGGATATCTCGGTATGTTGGCACATCTTACGAGCCCCTATGAAATTCCTTACCGGGCAATGATACCTGAAAAAATTGATGGTCTTATAGTCCCAGTGGCATTGTCGGCCACTCATGTGGCGTATTGTTCTATAAGGATGGAACCTACCTGGATGTCATTGGGGCAAGCTGCTGGGGTAGCTGCGCATGTGAGTATAGAAGAAAAATCAATGCCAAGGGCGGTATCAATACAAAAAGTGAGAGAAATTTTGAAAAATCAGGGTCAGAAACTCAGTAGTACTAATGGTGATTTATAAATCAATAAGAATGTTTTTTGATACCTCTACATTCTCGTAAATTCAGAATTTGTGTGCCTGTAGTTGTGCGAATTTAGTCAGATCGGTCACAGATAAAGTCGTCCCCATCCAGGATTTCGCGGAGGTGTGAGATCACCTCTTTCATTTGAGGAATTGGTGGAACCATTTGTCGGAGTGCTCCAGGTCAGTTTATAACAATACCAGCTCGGAGCCTTGATCGTGGGGGTCATCTTAAAACTGTGAAATACCCATCATCATCATCCAAAACATCAGGGATTCCGGATCCATTTGACTCCTGATCACTTTCATGGCCCGGTTGAGGTGATTGCGGGCGGTTCGGGGGGCTATGTCCAGAGTAGAGGCGATTTCGTCAAGAGAGAGCCCATTTCGGTGGTTGAGGGTAAATATTTCCTGTTGTCGGGGTGGCAGGGTCATCACGATGGCGTCGAGTTCCTTTTCTATTTCTTTTGTGATGAGGGAGTGGTCTACCGGAATAGCTGTGTGTTGCATTCTCTGCCAGATTTCTTCCTGGTATTTTTTCTCGCGGGCCAATTTATTGAAGTGATATAACACGTGGTGTTTGGCCATCTTGAGGATGTAATTGTCTATATCATGGAGCGATCGAATGTGTTGCCGACGTTCCCACACCTTGAGCATAACATCCTGGGTCAGATCCTCGGCGAGTTCTTCATCCTTGACAAACAGGACAATAAAGCGATATACCCTCGTCCTGTAATTTTCCATCTTAGCATTCATCTTCAAACATTTTGTCCGGTGGTTCATGATTTCTGGAAATGAAAAATGATGAGTCCGGTTAGTCTGAGTGAATAATGAGGCGTAAGGTAGCCAAAAACTAATGAATTCAAAATATTTTTAAGAAATATGAAAAACCACTGGTCAATTAAAGGGAGTTGGTACTTGTACAGGTTAAGGAAGTGAAAAGTGAACGGTTTAGGTTAGTATCGGTAATTTTTAGCGGACAACCCAAAGAAACGAATGGATTGTCCAACCCATTGGAAATCAATAACAGCAACATGACAAGTGGAAAATAAGCGATTCAACGAATTAATGACCAGGTACAAGGAAGGAACCCTTAACCGGACCGAATACGAGCAATTTCTTCAAATGCTCGGAAGCCCGGATTCGGAGGCCGCATTAAATAAAATCCTGGATACTTACTGGGAGG
>CALEIL010000168.1 GCA_937876435.1 uncultured Bacteroidota bacterium | reverse complement strand
TGACAGATCAAGGCACGACGACTGCTGTTTTGCCCGGGTTATATGAGGGAGGAGCAACGATGAGATGGCTCAAAAGATCCCGAATGAAATTAAAATTTTTGCCTTAACGGCGTACTAAGTTCTAATACTCAGTCCAGTAAAAATATTTTACCTACCTGGGTATAAGGGGCAAGGGATTTGTCCTGGGTCGCAAATACCAGATATATGCCATTGGCTACGTTCCGCCCATCCTGGTCGAGACGATCCCACACCAATTGTCCTCCCAGGGCTCTGTTTTCATAGATCAACCGCCCAGCCAGCGTGGTAATTCGCACGAGGGCATTTTCCGGAAGATTTTTGATACCAATGGGTCCGGCATAAGCAGGGGGCACGGGATTGGGAAAGACTGCCAGGGGAGAGAATGAGGCCGGATCATCTTCGGTGGCTTCTCCACGGTAGGACACCAGTCCGCTCTCGGTCGCAATGAATACCTCTCCGGAGACGGGATCGATCGCGATATCGACTATACTGTTGGACGGCAAAGGCGAGTTATCCGAACGAAAATGGTGATCGATCCGGTCGATAGCGCCGCTGATCACGTACACGCCATTGTCAGTACCAAACCACTTCCGGTTTCCTCCGTCGATGGCTATGGCTCTGACATTTTCATTACCCAACAGTACTCCGAGATCTCCGTTTAGTTCGATGACCGGTTTACGACCCTGACAGATATTATCAAAAGCAATGTTTCCGCAGTCAAACAACACCGGACCACTTTCTGTGCCCAACCAAACCCCACCGTTGCGATCGATCACTATTTCGTTGATTCTTGCGTTGTCAAAACTCGTCCCGCTTTCATCTCCGGCCTGGGGAATGATCAGTCTGGACTCATCGTCTCCTTCATCATCCCAGTCATGGGGATTGAAAATATACAGCCCCCTTTCCGCGATGGCCATCCATATATTTTGGTACTCATCCACGATCAGTTTTTCGATCCTTGGGTTGACATCTATTGCAAAATTCCGCCATTCCCCGGCAGGGGTCATCACACTCAATGGCCGGATCGCATCGTGATTAGCCACCCAGAGGTTTTCTTCCCGGTCCAGAAACAAATCCGCCACCCGGATCCGGTCCGGATTGGTGACCGAGAACTGAAGAGAGGAATTGGTTTCATCAAATAACGTCAATTCTCCTTCCTGGTACCCAATCACACCAGACCAGAACGTACCAAAGTAAAGCTGATTTCGCGACGGCACCTTTTCCACCTGGTAGACATCCCTCATATCTACGGCTCCTAAAACGGGTTCTGTGGTATTTCGATGTGTGACCCATTGGCCCGATGCATTGGTATAAAAGCCATCCTCACGGTACAGATTATTGTATATCCGGCTTACGCCACCAGTAGCTACGTAGAGATCGTCATTGAAAACGGTCATTTCGGTTACAAACCGGGAAGGTACTCCTGGAAGTTCACGTGACTGGCACTCGTCATTCTGATACAAACCGAATTCGTGTTGCTTTACGTACCAAAAAACTCTGGGATTCACCATCAGAACATCCCGCATCTGCAAAAGACACAAATTGATAAACTGGACGGATTGCTGTCCATCCCAGGTGAAGATATTATCGTATTCATTGACCACCAGCAAATGAGAATCGGCCGGTTTGATGAACCGGATCTTTGATCCGGTGACACCCACGCCTGACAGTAGCTGATCGACTAACTTCCAAAGCTGGTCTCCCACTACCAGATAAATGTCCCCACCCCAGACTGCGGCATCCTGGATATCTCCTTCTTCAGATGCAGGAAAGATTTCCCATTCCTGGATATCCGCCAGATTGGTTGATGGCTGTATTTCCAGAAAATACATTTCCGACCCCGTCGCAGCAAATAAAGTATTGGATTCTACCTGCGCTTCGATATGCAACACCGGCTCATCTGTAAACAGGGTGGAGCCAAACTCATAGATCGTCGTATTGATCTCCACCACCCCGAAATCCGTCGCCAGATACACCTGATCACCAAACACCGCGATATCATTGATTCGTTTGGAAGCCAGGATATTTTGATTGTTTTTGATCCCGGGGATATTATAGGTCCTGTCCGGGGTAACGATGTCTACGTTGCCATTTTCGTAACCCACCACGACAGCACCCTGTGAATCAATATAATTCACGTAAGAAATTCCTATATCAGACAATCCATTGCCCTTATGCAACAACAATTCCTCATTCGTTTCCGGGTAATAAAACACCAGTTGGAACGGATTGACAACGATGACAGATTCCGTACCTTTTACCAGTTGCGTATATTCCCCCGCAGGAAGATAAGCCTTCCAGGTACCCAGGTCAAACGAAGAATTTTGCTGAGCAACAGCACCTGATAGTGAAAGAACTAAACCCAAAATCACTACCCAGTGTCGATAGTACAAAATCAATCTACTTAAACAGTCCTCCAAAAAGTTTTTTCCCGATTCCACCCAGGTCGTCCACAATGCTTCCGTCTCCATCCTGATCCAGAATTGAATTGAGAATATTGCCCTGAGCTGAGTTACCCGATGTCATAGAGTTCATCACACCGCCCAGCAACGATTCCAATCCACCGGAGCCGAGATTTTTCTCGTTTTTGGCCTTACCCAGCGCACCCAGGATAAAGGGAGCAATCTTGATGGCCAACGATAACAATTTGCCTTTGTCTATATTGGTTGACTGGGACAAAGCGTCCAGAACACCACTTTCTTTGGCACCAAATACATGACGCAAAATTCCAGCTCCGTTGAGCGTACGATCCAGGCCCTGCGACCTTTTTGCTTCAGGATTGAGAAGGTTACCAAGTACGTCATTGAAAATGTCTCCGGTGTGATCTTTCTCCAACGCCTGATTGAGGGATTGGAGGCCCTGGGGCGACTGGGCATTCCGGTTGACCCCGGCCAGAATGACTTGCGATAAGCTTTCCAACGCATTGGCGGTTTTGGATGGATCACCAATTCCAACTTCTTTATCTAGCTGGGAAACCACGGTACTGTTCAATGTTCCACTGAGTAAATCTAAAATGTTTTCCATAATAATTTTTTTATTGTGATGAAGATTATTTCCTTCCAGCCCCGAATCACTCAGGATCAGAAACAAATAGAGTCATAAGGTACAAAAAAAGTTAACAACAGATCGTAATATTTTTTATCCGTGAAGCCTTTTGGAATTCTACTTGCGAAGACTGTAATTTCAGTTCCAGGCATCCAGGTTCACTTTGAGTAAAGAAGAATTAAAACGCCCTTGAGTGGCAAACCTTATATGCTTTTGAAAATATTTCATTTCGTGAAGGTTTTGCGTGCAATCACTTGAACAATAATAGTGAGAGCCACCAATAACAGAAATAACAGGTAGACAGGCCACTGTGAAAAGGAAACCAACCCATAATGATCCAGTAAAAAACAGGTCAATACGATCAAAAACTGGATGAATATATACACCTGAAAACTTCCAAAACCGGTCACCAACGAAACATTCACCCTCCTGCGAATGATCATAATGCCAATTACCATCGTCAAAAATGGGATGAGAATCTCGACCAGGGAAATGGCCAGGCGGGAGGTGAATAACTGAAAGAAAAACAAGATGATCGAAAAAACTCCGAAGACCCCCATGACATATATCAGAAGGGAAAAAAAGTAGTTCCATACTCCCTGTTGTCCCGTCTTGCTCAGAAAAAACTGACCGAGCAGGATGGAAAGCAACATGGAAAATGCATAGTAATAGAGGAAAAATGTATGCTTTCCTACTAATTGCAATAGCTCAAAAACGGTCATTTGATGAAGTAAATTATTGTTTGACACCCTTTCAGGCAGGAAATATACTCAAAAGTACTGACAGACGATTATATTCGCAATGTCTGCCTTCAAAAGGTCGTACTATGAATTGGAAATTCTCTTTACTGGTACTATTCACTTTCTGTGTTCGATCATACTCCCAGACACAATCCCCGGTTTTTGTCCATCCCCTTGTCGATGAAAAAATGGACCAGACGGATCCATTTTCATGCCTTCTTGTCTTGAAAGTCCAGGATCCGGGCCTGACCGTTCCAGACGACATCTCCAAAGCCGAAAAATCCAATCTGGTTTTTGAAGCACTGAATGTCCTGGCCGAAACGACGCAGGCAGCCATAATCGACTCTCTGGATGCCTGGAATATACCATACCGCTCATTTTACATAGCCAATGTCATCCAGGCCATGCTTGACAGCACTACCGTGACCAAACTAAAATTCAGAAACGAACTGCAATCTATCCTGCCCGATTTCCCCTTATCCACCCCGCCGGTTTCGCTTTCACCCATAGATGTGCGGAGAATGGACACCCTTCTACACTGGGGCATCGGTCAGATACGGGCAGATTCCGTGTGGAATACAGGAATTACAGGCAAGGAAGTCGTCGTGGCGGGTCTGGACACCGGCGTTGAATGGGACCATGATTTCCTCAGCGAAAGCTACCGGGGAAATCAGGAAAGTAGAACTGTCGATCACAACTACAACTGGCACGATGCCATCCTCAGGATCAACCCGATTCACAAAGACTCTACCGTATCCTCTGCCAACAATCCTTGCGGACTCGACCACCAAAGTCCTTGCGATGATGACGGTCATGGAACGCTGACCATGGGACTGATGACGGGAATCTCTGACGGACAGCATACGGGCATCGCACCCGGAGCAAGATGGATAGGAGCCAGAGTCATGGAACGGGGGTATGGACACCTGTCGACCTATCTTTCGGGTCTGGAATGGTGTCTGGCTCCTACAGATACCAACGGTTTAAATCCACGGCCTGACCTGGCCCCTGATATTATCAACAACAGTTGGGGGTGTCCGCGTATGGAAGGTTGTATCCCCGAAAATTACTGGATTCTGGATTCTGCCTCGGTCCGGCTACATCGTGCAGGAATTTTTGTGTTGGCTTCTGCTGGAAATGACGGACGTGAGGGATGTAGTTCACTGACCACCCCACTGGCAGTTTTTCCGTCGGTTTTTACCGTAGGAGCTACCGACATTCAGGATTCCATCTCCGCCTTTAGCAGCCGGGGACCCACAGACGAGACCTCTCTCGTCAAACCTGAAGTAGTAGCACCCGGACAAGGGATTACTTCCATTTATCCCGGAGGAAAATTCCGCACCAGCAGTGGTACCAGCATCTCCGGACCGATCACTGCCGGCGTAGCAGCTCTGATCCTGGAAGCCAATCCTGCACTCCGAGGAAGACCTGATTTGTTGCGTGAAATTCTGATCAAAAGTGCTATTCCCATCCTGGAAAATCCATGCGATGAAGCCAGACACCCCAATCCGGTATATGGCTATGGCAGAATCGATGCCCTAGGAGCGGTACAACTGGCGAGGGAATATTATCCCACCTCAAGCTCCTCCAGGAGGCCATCTTTTGACATTAGGATGTTCCCCAATCCGGTTCGTGAGATTCTCCATCTTCGCAATCAAAACATAGAATCTGCCCGGATCATCATCTTCAATACGCAGGGTCAGCCGATGAATACCTATACCTTACGCGAGAAGGAAAGCAGAGAAATTGAAGTTTCAAAATATCACCCTGGGATATATTTTGTTCAATTTACAGTAGGTTTGGATACCATAGTATTAAAATTGGTGAAAATCGATTGAAATATCTCTGGAATTGAACCTACTTTGTTAATTTTCCGTTTCTTTGACAGATACCACCATTGAAATCCATTTTCTGCCCCGGGGAATACCCACTATGCATAAGGGTTGGTACCATTTTTGATCGGTATTAGTGTGCCAGGAATTCTGTTTTCAGGATTTGGAATACGATCTGTCAAACAAAAGAAGTCCAAAAATTCAGGTTTATAAGGTTAAATGAGAAAAAAGACGTGAGAATTTCAAAAAGAAACAGCGATAGATCGATCGATTTATTGGGAGCAATTGTGGTATTATTTATGCTCGTAGGGGTGGGCAATTCCGCAAATGCTCAAAACACCATTATTCGCAGTCTGGAAGATCAATGGGTGGATTCTGTGTACAGATCGATGAGTCTCGAAGAACGCATCGGTCAGTTGTTCATGGTCAGAGCGCATTCCAACCTGGGTCCTGATCATATCAAATCTGTCACCCGGCAAATCGAGGAATACAAAGTGGGTGGGTTGTGTTTTTTCCAGGGAACACCCGCCCGTCAGATTGAATTGGTGAATCAATACCAGGGATTGGCAGATGTCCCGCTTCTGATCTCCATGGATGCCGAATGGGGGCCCGCTATGAGATTCAGGGAAGATGCTGTCAGCTTCCCCCGACAACTGACCCTGGGGGCAATCAACAACAATGAATTAATATACAAACTGGGTGCGGAAGTAGCCCGAGAGCTGAAATTGATCGGTGTCAATTTCAATTTCGCCCCCGTGACCGATATCAACAACAATTTTCGCAATCCGGTCATCAATGACCGGTCTTTCGGAGAAGACAAATACAACGTCACCGCCAAAGCGTATATGTACATGAAAGGGATGCAGGACCAGGGCATCCTGGCCTGCGCCAAGCACTTTCCGGGTCATGGTGACACCCACGTAGACTCTCACGTGGCTTTACCTGTCATCAGACACGATCTCAAGCGTCTGTGGGACATCGAGCTGTATCCGTTTAACGCGTTGGCAAAAACCAATCTTGCGGGCATTATGGTAGCTCACCTCAATATCCCCGCCCTGGATAACCGGGAAAAAATTCCATCCAGTCTTTCTTACAATACGATCACCAATGTGTTGAAGGATTCCATAGGATTTAAAGGACTGATCATCACCGATGCCCTGGAAATGAAGGCGGTTAGCGACAACTGGCCCGATGGCATTGTGGAATTCAAAGCATTTGAAGCGGGAAACGACATTCTGCTCCTTCCCAACAATCTTCCTCTGGCTATTCAAAAACTGAAACAGGCGGTGAACAATAAGGTCATCCCGGAAGAGCGATTGGCTGAAAGCGTCAAAAAAATACTTCATTATAAATACTCTATTGGGCTGGACAAACGACCTCCGATACTATCTCCTCTTAATATTAATCAGAAGCTAAAAACAGATTCGGCGATTTTGCTCAAGGAAGAGCTGATCCGTTCGGCTGCCACTCTGGTGAGGGATGATCCCAATCATATTCCATTAAATGGTGGGAAAAACATCGTCAGCCTGGCCCTGGGGGCATCATCAGGGAATGCCTTTCAAAAAGAAATTTCACGTTTTACCAACGCCAGGATTTATCAGTCGGCAGACCCTGAGGCTACGAGGCAAATGTTGAAATCATTCGGAGAGGATAAAACCAATAATCTGTATGTCATCAGCCTGCATGGAATGGCGAAACTAGCCTCCAAAAATTTTGGATTAAGTAAAATAGAGATCGAACAAATAGTGAGGTTTGCCAGAGAAAATCAGGTTATCGTGGTCGTATTTGGCAGTCCCTATGCACTGACCTATTTCGATGAAATAAAAACAATCGCAGTGGGTTATGACGATGATGCCTTTACGCAAACCAACATGGCACAGGCCATTTTTGGAAAGGTGGAATTCAAAGGAAGGCTACCAGTGACCGCGTCTCCGATCAGTGCATTCAACCAGGGTATAACTACTACCAGCGTCCAGGTGCTTCAATATGGTTTGCCAGAATCCGTAGGAATCGACGGAAAGATACTTCATCATCAGATCGATTCCATAGTCAAGTTAGCGATATTTCAGGAAGCAATGCCCGGTTGTGAAATACTCGTGGCAAAAAACAATGTCATTGTTCTCCAAAAATCGTACGGTTATCACACCTATGAAAATAAACAACCAGTGGATGAATACGACCTCTACGATCTGGCCAGCATCACCAAAGTAGTAGCTGGTACAGCAGCTGTCATGAAGCTGTATGAGGAAGGAAAAGTTGATCTGGATGAACCCATCAGTCAATATCTTCCTCTGGCTATCGGTACCAACAAGGCAAATCTTACCCTTCGCAATATCATGGCGCACCGGGCCGGACTCAAACCCTGGATTCCGTTCTATACCGCTACGCTTACCGACGACAAAACAAAACTCCCAAGTGCGAAATATTACAGAAATAAATATTCGGAGGAATTTCCGCATCAGGTCACTTCAGATCTTTTTCTGCGGGCAGATTATCCGGATACCATATTCAAGTTGATTTTGGACAGCCCGCTTCGTCCAAAAACCGATTATAAATACAGCGATCTGGGGTTTTACCTGGTCGCCAAAATGGTCGAGAATCTGACAGGTAAGCAGATAGGTGAATACGTAAGAGAAAAGGTATACGAACCATTGGGTATGACGCATACTGCATTCCAACCCTACAAATATTTTCCTTTGGAAAAAATCGTCCCTACCGAAGAGGACGGATATTTCAGGCATGAAAAGATCCAGGGTTATGTGCACGATATGGGGTCGGCCATGTGGGATGGAATCAGCGGCCACGCCGGACTATTTTCCAATAGCCGGGATTTGGCCGTATTTTTCCAGATGCTGATCAATGAAGGCACCTACGGTGGTAAAGAAATTTTTCGACCGACCACGATCCGGGAATTCACTACTCGTCACCCCCGTGAAACCCGTCGGGCGATAGGATTTGATATGAAAAGCCTCAACGTACCCGATGATAAATGTAATATAGCCTATCTGGCCAGCCCCGAAACATTTGGTCATTACGGATTTACCGGAACGGCTGCCTGGGCCGACCCGGCCAATGAACTGGTCTATGTTTTTCTATCCAACCGAACCTACCCAAACTATCCAAATCGACCGAATTTGTTAAGTTTGCATAATTATCGATCTAAGATCCAAAACGCGATTTACGTCTCGATGGGGATAGGTCAGGAAACACCGGATATAAGTCAATAAATGTCGATATCAACCCAGGTAGCCTGGAAGTATTTTTATAAGCGAAAGAAAAATCACTTTATCAATTACATCAGTGCGCTGAGTGTATTGGGGCTGACTATTGGGATGACGGTTTTACTGCTGGTCGGTAGCGTCTTCAATGGGTTTGAAGGCTTGCTTTTATCGATGTTTGGTCAGACCAATCCGGACCTATACATTTCTCCCGAAACGGGAAAAACGATGGATATCAGCCCGGAACAAATCAACCACCTCAGATCCGTCCAGGGCATATCCGCGTATGCTCCCGTCATAGAAGAAACGGTTCTTTTTTCATACGATAACAACAATCTCGTCGCCACCCTTTACGGGGTACCGGAAGATTACTTTTCAGTGGTAGACCTCAGGCCGTACCGATCCCTGGGTCAACTCGAATTCTACAGCGAGGGGCAACCTCAGCTTATTCTGGGGACTACCCTCAAGAGGAACCTCAACGTGATCCTCAACGATCCATTTAAGACCGTGGACGCGTATTTCCCGCGGTCATCCGGACCGACGATCCTGGGTCAGGATTTGTTGCGCAGGCAAAGCATACAACCTATCGGCACCTTTAGCGTAGTCCAGGAGGACGGCTCCGGGCATGCCTATGCACCGATCGAATTCGCCCGCTCCCTCATCGGTTATTCAGAGGAAACATACAACGGACTGCACATAAAGCTGACCAGCCCTTCCATGGAAAATAGCGTCCGGAGTAATCTGGAGTCCATCTTTGCCGACCAGGCGATCAGAATTCAAAACCAATACCAACAAGACGAGGATTTGTACAAACTGATGAACATCGAGAAATGGATTGGGTACATCATCGTCATTTTTACTATTATCCTCATTGCGTTCAATCTGGTGGGATGCATCTGGATGATTGTCATAGAAAAAAGCGATCATTTCCGTATTCTCAAAGCGATTGGTGCCCGGAAAAAAGATATCCGCCAGATCATATTTAAGATGGGTGGTTTTTACGCTCTTAGCAGTATCCTGATTGGATCGACGGTCACCCTCCTTATTTACTGGGCGCATAAAACCTTCGGTTTGCTGGGTATGGGACAGGGCATGATCGTGAGTGAATATCCCAGCATATTGGAATGGCAGGATTTCGTGCTGGCCTTTACCGTGGTGATCGTCATCTGTTTGCTGGCGTCCTGGCCTGCAGCCCAGCGGGCTGTGAACCTTTCTTTCCGTCAGAAAAAATAGTATTATATTTGAACCCGAAAATTGCAGGATATTATGGAACAGTGGGAAGCAGAATTTGAATGGCTCAGGGTACGGCATTTTTTAAAAGATCTCATGGATCAGGAGAAATTGCCGGACCTCAACAATGTATTGTTGCTCATT
>CALEIL010000167.1 GCA_937876435.1 uncultured Bacteroidota bacterium | reverse complement strand
TCAAAAAATATTTTAAAAAACATTGATAGCTACTTAAATTTCCGCACACTAGAATCAAAAATATATCATTAAACTTTTTGATTAATTTGTTGGGGCTATACGCATATTTTTGTATCAATAGAGATGATGTCAACAAACCTTCACTCAGTTGGCTAATCTGCTCATCTGAATAGTTTTGAATATTCTCATACAAAAATCTGAAGCCGGGTATGAATTCCTTGATGGTAGGTGGATATCTCTCAAACATCAGATCCAAGCTAATTGGATTCCACTTTGTATTGCCATGGTAATACAAGAAAGGAATTACTGGAAAAGGTTGATCTGCTTTATTCTTTAATTGTTCCCGATAAGAATCAAATAAATATCCACCCAATTGAATTGAAACGAACTTATATTCTGTACTTCTGTGCTCAAATAACAAGCTCAAGTACAAAATATCCTGATGGTGCGGCTTTCTTAATGGACATTTGAAAATGATATCAGCCAGTGTTTCCTGGAGATTTTCGGAAACGAAGCTGTTCGTTGTGTGTTCTAATGCAGATAGGTCAATGATTTTCTTCAAGCTTTCAGGTAGAAATACATTAAAATACTGGCGGGCTATATTAATATCTCCCAACATGGATTTCATAAATCGATCGTGAACGAAATGTATTTCACCAGCCATCTTACAATTTAGCCAATATTCAAAAAATCCATTTTCTCAAAGGTCTAATAAGAAATATAAAAACTGGAACCAAAGAAAATACAACATACTGCAAGATTTCTCCTCAAAGTAATGTAATCACTCTAGCCCATATTTCTTCAGCTATTTCCTTCAGACTATGCGTGCCATCTACGATCAGGATATTCTGATCATTCCTGAAGCGATCGAGGATTGTTTTATACATATTATATACTTTCTCCAGGTTTTCCCTGGTTTCGAATATTTCCAATTGTTCGCGCCTTTTCACCAGGCGACTCAGGGCGGTGTCTACGGGGACGTCCAAAAAGATATGCAGATCGGGTTGCAAAATCCGCTGGCTCTCCGAGTTGGCGGCTATCACCCATTCCAGGTCTACGTGAGCTCCCTGGTAAGCGTAGGATGAAAAAACGTACCGGTCGGTCAAGACGTGATTTCCGGCTGACATTTTTGTCAGAATACCGTCTGTTTTATTGAGCAAATGATGAAGCCGGTCAGCCACGAACAATCCGGCGATGGTATGATGATCCCCTTCCATTTTGCCGGAAAATATTTCACGGATCATCGTCCCGATAGGGCCGTTGCTGGGTTCGCAGGTGAGGTAGACCTGTTGGTTTTTCTCCATGAACCGATCCCGAAGAAGTCTTATTTGACTGCTTTTGCCGCTTCCATCGATGCCCTCGAATGCGATGAACAATTCCTTGATTTGATCATTTTTATTCATGGTGCCAAGATAAACAGAATGCCCGGTATAGGGCATATTCCATCAGATTTCAAATTTATAATGTGGTAAATAGAACGTCGGATCATTAATCCTGAATGCACTTTATTTTAAATTTTTAAATTTTTAAAAATGAGAAAGAACAAAATTATTTATGTGTTTGATGCCTATTGCAGCTGGTGTTACGGCATGGAACCTGTGATAGAACAATTGAATAAGAAATACGGCGATATTTTGGATTTTGAGGTACTCAGCGGAGGTTTGATACCAGAGGATACTTCTATCGACGAATTGGCGTCGAGGTTTACAAGCCCGCGTGAAGCGTATCATCGTGTCATCGAAATGACCGGTCAGCCGATCAATGACGAATACATCACTATGATGGAGACACCCGAAGAATACGAATATACCTTCAATTCGGAATACCCCGCCCGGGCCATGGTTACCCTGAAGCATTTCGCACCCCACCGGGAAGTGCAGCAGGCCGGTGCTATTCAGGAACTGGTATTTTCCGAACTGAAAGACCTGACCAAAACGGAGTCTTATAAGGAAGTGGCAGGGCGGTTTGGAATTTCCTGGGATGCTTTTGTGCATCGTTTTGAATCGGAGGAGTCGCTTCAGGAAGCCAAATATGAATTCCATCTGGCCCGTCAACTCGAAGTCAGATCTTATCCGGCTGTTTTGATGCAGACCAAAGATCACCATTTCTATCTGATTGCCAGGGGATATACTTCGTTTGATCAGCTCGATGAGAGAATTCAACGGATATTGAGTGAGAAAGCGAAAGAAAATTGAAGCATGGTTCGCGAAGCGAACCATGCTGTTGGGTCATGGGCCGCTCTGCGTCCCCTGAGTTTGTCGGCTACGCCGGTTTGTGCGCTTCGCGCGTTTGGTTGATGGGCCGCGAAGCAGCCCATCAGACAGAGCGAGAATGA
>CALEIL010000166.1 GCA_937876435.1 uncultured Bacteroidota bacterium | reverse complement strand
GATTACATCAATTGAATGAAAGCCCCTATTCTCGTAACGCTTCTTTCTTCATGGCCGGTAGATTTCATCCTTCAATTTTGGATACGTTTGGAATAATCAGAGCTAAATTTTCACTTTTTAATTTCCCAGATAGCCCCATTTTTGGTCAAATGTTTTTCCAGTTCACCATTCCTGGTGAAACCATCCAACGTGGGTTCGATGTCGGTTCGAGGGGTCCCGGAAAGCTCTGCTAATTCTTTGGCTGTTAATGTATTGAATTTTGAAAACAGGATTTTCCAATCTTTGCTGTATTCCCTTTTCTCGATACCAGGGTTCAATTTCAATATAGCCATTTCGTAAAAAGCATACCGTTTGGTGCCATAAACCATCTCGGTATTCCCGTCAGCATCAAGAAAAAACATGGTTGGGAAGCCTCGCACCCCCCATTCCTGGGCCAATTCCAAATCTTTTTTAAATAAGGAATTCGCGACACCGTCAAAATCTGACTTCATCTGCTCAACATCCAACCCAACCGTGGCTGCAGCCAGAGCCATGTTCTCCCAGCGGGCAATGTTCTTCTTCCTGAGGAATACCATTTCTCTGATCTCGCGAAGAAAATCGATGGCTTTGCCCTCATCCTGAAGTTGCGCCGCCTTGAATGCAATCGAAGGAGGGTATGAAGACTCCAGAGGATCTTCCAACCACACATCGCCATCAATAGGCATATCGTAGTGTTGACTGACTTCATCCCAGTGTTGAGCCACATCCCCGGGACCACTTATTCCTCCACTATTGTACGACCAGTCGGGTAACAAACCACCCATCCGGTACTCTACATCCAGCGCATGCCCATACTCCAGCTTTAGTTTCCTCAACTGTGGCTCAATACCCCAACACGAAGAGCAAATGGGGTCAGTGAAATAAACCAATCTGAGCGATTTCCCCATCGGTGTGGTTTTATTTTGGTCGGTAGATATCCGGCTATCCACGGGGAATTCACATACCCCCCTTTCGGGATCACACAACAGTGGATTATTTTGTACTTTCATCGTATTTTGTTTTGTTTAAATCTGGCTGGCGAGCAACTCAGCGCCACCAGCTATTTGCTGCTTTTTGTAATCATTTCATCATTGGAGATGTCCACCTCTTTTCTTCCCAATCACATTCAGGAGGCCTTATCACGTAGCCTACACCTCCATCGACGGGTTTCGTGATTCATGGTCATTTCACTATCAAATGCCATGGAGCAAAGATGTAGCCTTATAGTCGGAGGGGGGTATCAGTTTTAGGAAAAAGAGTTGTAAAATCAGGAAAGTAGCATTCTCATCTCCTCCCGAAACTCGGAAGGAGTTTGGCCGGTGCGTTTTCTAAACACGTTGGTGAAATAAGCTTTTTCCTGGTACCCCAGTTCGAAACCAATTTCAGAAATATTTTTATCGGTATTCGTGAGCTGATTTTTGGCCTCGATGAGTTTGCGGGTTTCAATCAATTCACTGACCGTTTGTTGCAAAATATTTTTGCAAATCAGATTGAGGTTTCTGGCGGACATAAACAGCTTATCCGCGTAAAATTCGACGCCTTCCGACCGATGATAATTTTCTTCGAGCATTTTCAGAAAGTGGAGAATAGTTGAATTCTGCGCGGCAATCAGTCCGTTTGATTCCGGCTCGATTTTACGCTTTTCTGATTCGATCATAATAAATAACGCACTGAGAAAATGTCGTACCACGCTCAGGTCAGGCTGGGGCTGCCGCATATCCTCGGCCATGATTTCGCATATCCTGACAAACCGGTTAAAACAATGATCTGCCGGAAATTTAATATTGGCGTGATTGTGATATGATGCATAAAGTTGGAAGGTGGTTTCGGGTATAAATTCACTTTTGAAGCGGAGGACCCACATATCGCACCGACCCTTCTTGTCCAATTTTGGGATGGCGCGGTGAACTTTTCCTTTGCTGACAAAACTCACCAATGGTGCATCGATCGCAGTGGTCTGGAAATCGATAAAATGTTCTAGATGGCCTTCAATCCCAATGATCAGCTCTTCGTAATCATGCTGATGTGGTTCGTCAGGTGAAGCGCTGATGCTGGCTGCTACAGATTCATCCACTTTAAATATTCTAAACAGTTGATCCATGGATCCAAAGAAGTATTTCTACTGGAACGCTGGCATCCAGGGAATGTTCGCAGACCGATACTGAAAAATCTCTGAGAGAGCGATCCATCTAATCATCCAATCTCAAAGGTTTCCCCACCACCTGCATGCCGTGATCGGCAAACACGGTAGCGATTACATCCGGATCAGGTGACGTCGTCCACCTATCCGTTTCGGCAAAAAACGCCTCCATTTTACCGGCGGGCAGATAGGAAACGATGGTTCTTGCTTTTTCGGTCAGTTGTACAAAAGCATGCGGCACTTTGCGCGGCAAAAAAATGGTATCACCTGGTTTCATATGGAATTTCTGGTCAGCGCACTGAAACAAGTATTCACCCTCGGTCACAAAAAACCATTCGTCCTGGTCTGGGTGGATATGTAGCGGTGGTCCTCCGTTGGGTGTAAGTCCGGTTTGTTCAAAAACGGCAAGTTCGGAATGGGTATCCTTTCCGGATATTTTTATATCCAGGGTATTGAGAGTGACCCCTTTCATCATGTATCGCTTGCCAAAACGCGCTTCTCCCGAATGTATCTTATATGGTCGCGTTGTCCGGGTTCCGATCATTGATTTGACTTTTACAAATGCTAATGAAGACATTGCCAGAAGCGTTGACAATATTAAGAAAGGTCTTCTTTTCATCCTCGTAAATTGAGCACTGATTTACAATAATTCCGGACACCCTATAAATTTACGTATTCTGCTTGGTGTTTTCCCAGCAGACCCAGTAAATATTTTAGCGAAAAGTATTTCCAATAAAGGACTGGATCGTGGGAGAAATACTGTGCAATAAGATTACTTGAAATGCTCGAAGCAATCGTAGTTTCTTTGCTGAATAATCTTACCATCCTCAAACTCATAGAATTGAGCGAAATGTGCTTTTAATTCTTGCCCCGGATTGAGGTTGCCCAATGGAATAGCCAGGACGCCGGTCCATATGGCCTCCACGATTATGGTGGATTCAAAGGCATATTTGTTTACGATTTCATATTGTTCACTTTTCAATACACCCTTTCCCTTCTCCGCAGCTAGCTTCAGATCCTCGAGGCTTCGACAAGCTTTTTCTCTGGTCAGTAGATTTGGGAATTCTATTTGAGTCACCTCAGGGTGATAAAACGGTAGCAATTCTTCGAAACTGCTTCTGTTTTGTAACGTCTTTAAAAATTGTTCTACGGTAGCTAACAAATTCATTGGTTTTAAACTTTTTTATATCATCTGAAACCCCGGTATCTTTTCTACCGGATAAAGATACGGCGCATATCATTTCAAAGACATGACTGGGTATTTTTCATGGAACAATGATCCTGAAATCCCCCCCAAAAAAAGCAGTGCACAATCGAAATCGTGCACTGCTAGTGTTCTGTTTCATAAGTAATTGATGCTTATGACGAGGTTATTTTTTACCGTATCGAAGAAGCGAAACCGCGTATAGCCTAAGCTACATAAGGCTTTAGATGATGATGATACGGTGAAAAAGAATCCGTCATAAGTTTTAAGAATTTATGAAACGGAGCACTGGTAAAAAGCCTGATTGGATTTATCCAGGAACTCCGGTGAGAACGGAATCCTGCCGTTGTGGTTTGGTATTATCTCCGTCCATTTCAGTACCTGTCCTATCTGATTTGAGGTGTTTCCAGCGGGTAACGATAAACCAGGTGAAAGGGAGAAGTCCTCCGCATACAAATAAAGAACCTCCGACTATTCGCAACCAGGTCATCGACTGGAAGACTGTTCCCATCAGAAAGTCCTGGGAGCGGGAATACCACAATCCCTCATTGAGGGCAGCCATAAGCTGGTGAATACCTGCAGGAAACATATCGAGTGCCACCATCAGCACAAGTCCGATATTAATAGACCAAAAAGATATCCGAACCAATCCAGGCTTCCAGGAAGATGGTTTGGTCAGCAACCGGGTACAAAATAAAATGGCCGCCAGTGACAGGTTCCCGTACACACCCATCAAAGCCGCATGGCCGTGGTTGACGGTCAAATATGTCCCGTGTTCATAATAGTTGATAATGGGCAAGTTGATGATCAGCCCAAAGACACCAGCGCCAAAAAAGTTCCAAAAATTGACACCGACCAGGAACAAAAACACCCCGGGCATGGCAAAAAGCGAGGATCGGTCGTTACCGTTCGATTGGTTCTCAAGTTTTCCCGGCATATTCCTGAAGCGCCATGCCTCCAGTGTAAGCAATATCAGAGGGACAACCTGGAGGGTGGAGAATACGCTTCCTATGGCCAGGGTTCCGACCGGCTTGGCGTTCCAGTAAAAATTATGTGAAATTCCCAGTAGACCAGATCCAAGGAACAACAAGGTAGCCAGGTAAACGACGTTGGTCACGCTCTCACGGTTTACCAGCCCCATGAGAACCATCAGGTACCCTACGACGATGGTTGTGAATACTTCAAAAAACGCTTCCACCCACATATGGATGACGCACCATCTCCAAAAATCCGCAATGACGAAATTGGTTTCGGGAGTGGCGATAAAACCCGAGATGAGTAAAATGAGAATCGATACGACGGCGTATAACAACCAGTTTGGCAAAGCCCAGGGTTTACCCGTTTTCAATACCGGTTTCACACCCCGGTACACGATAACAGCCCACAGAGCAAATATCCCCAGCAGCATATACTGATACAACCGGCCAAGTTCCACGAATTCCCATCCCTGGTGACCAAGCCAGCGGGACAACTCTCCCAACAAACCCTTTGGACCCATAAAAATACCGACCATGGAGCCAGCCACCATCACGAAAAAAAGCCAGAACAATATATTGATATACCGGACCTGCCCCGGTATTTCCCTCTTAGTCACAAATGGAAGGATGAAAATGGAGGCTCCTACCCAACAGGCACTGATCCAGAACAGCGAAAGCTGAAGGTGCCAGCTCCGACTTATCGTCACCGGTATGGCCTGTTGTAAATCGATACCTAATAATCGGGTAAAACCGACAAAATCATGCACCGTCAGGACACCCGCGAGCACCTGAACACCAAAAAGCAAAATGGCCACGTAAAAATATTTAAAGGTGGCTCTCTGCGATGGCGTGGGTTGATACGATAACAATTTTTTCTCCGTCATCATCTCATCCGTGCGACGCGTGTAGTATTCGTCAGACAATTGGTCAAACTGGCCGAAATAGAACAGCACAATACCCAATCCAATAATCAGCCCGAAAATCCCGATGATGCTCCAGAATAGAGTTGCCGAAGTAGCTGTATTGCCTGCTTTCTCATCGTAAGGCCAATTGTGGGTATAGCTGTATTCCTCTCCAGGCCGCTGCACACCGCAAACCCAGCCACCCCAGAAAAAGAAATCTGCGAGCCGGTTTATTTCTTCGGTTTCGGTTATATAACCTGCGGGCTTGAAGGCTTCCGTAAAATCAGGATCGGTAAACATGCGATGATAAAAATCACGAACATTGCTGACTGCCTTCGCCTGAGCTGCACTAAGAGTCACGCTATTGTTGCCTTCGTTGTATCGGTTTTGTTTTATTTCCTGCCGGACCTGTTCATCGATCCCTTTCTGAAAAATTTCCCTGCTTTCCGTAACCTGCCTGGGAAGCTGATCGTAATAATACGACTCCATTGCGATCGCCATCTGATGGAGGGCCTGGGCCGTAAAGTCCGGACCGCGTAAAGCACCATCGCCGAAGAAACTACCGTATTCCATCAGGGCATACCGGTGAAATAATTCCTGGCCATCCAGGATGTTGCGCTCCGAGATCAGGACTTCCCCCGATTCTTCCGTAAAGTCGGGGATTGGCGGGGCCTTGACATAGGTTTCATATCCGATAAATACGACTCCCGCGAGACTGACAATAAAGATCAGCATCATGGGGAGCCACCAGTTTTTCCTGATCATCAGGACGAACTTCGGTGATCTGCCCGTTGGCGTCAACATACACCAGCATATCTTCCAGGCTTTTTCCCTTATTGTTGCTGTGTTTACGCTCTTCTCTTTTAAGCGCTTTTTCTTTTTGTTTCTGAAGCTTTTTCTTGAAATTTTCTTTTTTTGAGAAAGAATCTGCCATATTTTAATGTAGATTAGATTTTGGATTAATAAAATGAATGTGATACTGCAAAATATCGTGTTAATGGTCGACAAAACCACGAACTGAAGGATAAAACCGATAGAATTCTACTCTTACAGACCGCTAGCCTGAGCCTCTCACTAATCGGCAAAGGTACGAAATTTAAATGAAGTGGTGCTG
>CALEIL010000165.1 GCA_937876435.1 uncultured Bacteroidota bacterium | reverse complement strand
GGGGGTGGAGAGTGGTGTGTTTCCTCGGATTGCATGGGTTTTACCCATATTTGTAGAAAACTCAACCATCTCAATCAATTTAGTAGTTAGTTTTTGATTCTTTTCAAAGAGTATTTCTCCCGCTGATTGTGCAGATTTGCGCTGATCTCCTTCCATTATTCTGCGACATCTGCGTGAGACCCTTTCATTCTGCGGCATCACCGTCATACGCCGGATACCTTTCATATCTTATTGCGTGGAGAGTGGGTGAGTTGATCACAGAATACATGGATTTTTGAAATCTAAACCATCTAAACCATCTCAACCATCTAAACCATCTCAACCATCTAAACCATCTCAACCTACTTAGTAAATACTTGTTAGTCCTTCGATCATAGTGAGATGGTTAAGAGTGGAGAGTGGTTGAGTAGATCATGGATTCAGGTGAATTACATAGATTCTACAATTCAAATCACGTAGTAAAACGTCTACCTTTCGGCTCGCTCCGGAACAATTGGTCTGGTAATGGGGTTATTGACAGAAGATTTGCCCAACGCGTTGAAATGCAAAATTCGGCAACCAAAATCCAAAATTATTTCTACTCCGCTTCAGGAAGGAAAAAATGCCGGGATTGATAGAAACAGGTTGGATAATATTTTAAATAATAAAACAAAAAGCGTACCTTTGCGCCTGCCTGCCAAAAAGGCTGGCTTCTTAATCAAAAAAAGTTCTTTGTCATGGAAGGCTGGAAAGAATTGGTTTTGAGTTTACCGGGGCTGCCCGAAGGGATTACAGAGATTAAATCCACGGTAACTACTGATTTTTTTACACAATTTGAGCAATCTCCAATCCGGAATGCATCCTATGAAGTACAGGTTTTATTTGATAAGAAACCTGGGTTGTATATTCTGAACGTGAACGCCAGTGGATGGCACGAAGCAATTTGTGATCGTTGTCTGGAGTTGATCAGAATACCTGGAGAAGCCACGTATCAATACTTTTTCAACAAAAAGGGAGAGGTGGCAGAAACCGAAGATGAGGATATGATCGTTTTGGAGGAGGGGACGGTAGAATTGGATTTGCGACCTTTGGTTTATGAATCCATCATTCTGTCTCTACCGTTGATCAATGTGTACGATTGTGAAGACGACGACCAGGCTCCATGCGACCGAAAGGTTTTGGAAATTCTTCGGGACAAAGAAAACGATGAAAAGAATTCAACGAATCCCTCCTGGGATGTGTTGAAAGACATAAAATTTGAAGATTAGAAATTAATAACTTATGGCACATCCTAAGAGTAGAATATCAAAACAGCGTAAACGCAAGAGAAGAACCCATTACAAAGCACCGGTTCCTCAGATCGCTACCTGTCAGGCTACAGGAGAATCTCACATCTATCACAATGCATATCAGGTAGATGGTGATCTGTATTACCGTGGGAGGATCCTTGTGAAAGCTGATGAAGCAGAGGATCTTGACTAAGAAAATAGTCAATACTGATCATGCACCGTCTCCTGTAGGTCCCTACAATCAATCCGTAGTGGCTTCAGGCGCATTGGTGTTTGTATCCGGCCAGATTGCTCTGGATCCGGCTACAAATATGCTTGTTCTATCCTCCATTGAGGAGGAAACACACAGGGTCATGCAAAATATAAAGGCTGTTTTACAGGCGAATGATTGTACTTTGAGCGAGGTAGTTTCCTGTTCTGTATTCGTCAAGAATATGGATCATTACGGAAGAATAAACGAAGTGTACGGTTCTTATTTTGATGATGAAACCGCCCCGACCAGAGCATTGGTGGAAGTGTCGCGCCTGCCCAAGGATGTCAACGTGGAAATATCCGCGATCGCAGTGAAATCACTATAATGTCTGAAAAATCCATCAATCAGGTTCTATCCCTAATCCAGCCGACGGGAGATATCCATCTTGGAAATTATCTCGGGGCCATCAAGAATTGGGGAGACATCCAGGATCTGTATCCGTGCGTGTTTGGTGTAGCCGATCTTCACGCCATGACGATGCCTTACAATCCCAAAAAATTGCGGGAAGCCTCCTGGAAAATGGTTTACCAACTTCTGGCGGCCGGTATCAAAAAAGAAAATCTGTTTGTTCAGTCTCTT
The DNA here is from genome assembly GCA_937876435.1 of uncultured Bacteroidota bacterium. Classification (GTDB taxonomy): domain Bacteria; phylum Bacteroidota; class Bacteroidia; order Chitinophagales; family Saprospiraceae; genus Membranihabitans. The sequence continues at coordinate 2,525 of CALEIL010000165.1, read as the reverse complement.
ATTCCGGAGCATATGGAACTGAGCTGGATGTTGTCCTCGGTGTGTTCGTACGGAGAACTCAGCAGAATGGTTCAGTTCAAGGACAAAAGCAGTTTTATCAAAGAATCGGGTGGTAAAGATGAATTGATCTCTTCCGCTCTGTTTTTTTACCCCGTCCTTCAGGCGGCCGACATTTTGATCTACAAGGCAGATCGTGTACCGGTCGGCAAAGATCAGGATCAGCACCTCGAGTTGGCCCGGTCTGTGGCTCAAAGATTCAACAGTACGTACAACGTGGAATATTTCACGGCCCCCAAGCCCCTGTACACCGAAGTTCCCAAAGTCTTGTCTCTGGCTAATCCCGATAAGAAAATGAGCAAAAGTCTGGGAGACAAACACGTGATCAATATTTTCGATGATCCATCCCGAATTCAAAAACAAGTGAGTTCAGCCGTCACAGATTCGGGTGACGCAGATCCTACCCTGATGAGCCCTGGCGTAGCCAATCTGTTTCAGATCCTGGCTGTTAGCGGGGGCCATGAAGCACATAAAAAACTGACGGAAGATTATGGGAACGGCAGACTGATGTACAGTGAATTGAAAGCTGCGGTATCAGAATATCTTCTGGCGTTTCTCAAGCCTATTCGGGAACGATATTCCGAAATCACATCGGACAAACGTACCTACCGGGATCAGGTCAGAGAATCCTCTTTACAAATCCGGAAAAAGGCACAACAAACCGTCCGGGAAGTTCGCGAAATTACAGGCTTGCAAAATGTCAAATATTGATGAATATTTTCTGTATTGGTCGCAATTACCGGGAGCACGCCCGGGAACTAAACAATCCCGTGCCGGAAAATCCCCTGATTTTTTGCAAGCCCACTACCGCCCTGTTGCAGGATAACGGTGATTTTAACATGCCCGATTTTTCGGATGACATTCACTACGAAGGCGAATTGGTGATCAGGGTTTGCAGGGAAGGCAAGTCAATCCCCTACAGCCAGGCTTCTTCCTATTACGACAAAATGGCATTTGGCATTGATTTTACGGCCCGGGACCTTCAATCCCGACTCAAAGAGAAGGGGCATCCCTGGGAAATCGCCAAAGGATTTGATCAATCTGCAGCCGTGAGCCGGTTTATTTCTGTCAACTCAAGTTTACCCGATTCTATCCGATTTGAAACCCATAAGAATGGAGAAGTGGTCCAACGCGGAAATACTCAGGATATGATTTTTTCAAATGAAGATATTATCGTTTATTTGTCGAAGTTTTTTACGCTTCACGAAGGTGATATGATTTTTACAGGAACTCCTGCCGGTGTAGGTCGTGTCAAACAGGGTGATTTGCTGGAAGGCTATATAGATGGACGGAAATTGCTGTCCTGTTACATAAAATAAAATTTTGCAGTTATGTCGTATTTATTTTCATCCGAATCAGTTTCTGAAGGACATCCGGATAAAGTATCCGATCAGATTTCCGATGCCATCCTGGACGAATTTTTGCGTCAGGATCCCGATTCCAGAGTAGCCTGCGAAACCCTGGTGACCACAAAAAAGGCGATAGTTGCCGGTGAGGTTCGATCCAACGCCATCGTGGATGTGGAGGATTTAGTCCGAAAGACGATTCAAAAGATCGGGTATGATAAAACAGAATATGAATTTGATGCGGATTCATGCGAGATCTGCAACCTGCTGCACGCCCAATCCGATGACATTGCCAGAGGAGTGGATCAGACCAATGAACAGGGCGAGTCGAAAACGGGGGCTGGTGATCAGGGCATGATGTTTGGATACGCCGTCAATGAAACCGAGAATAAAATGCCTCTGGGGGTGGAATTGTCGCATCTGTTGCTGCAGGAACTCGCGGAACTGCGAAGAGAAAAAAAGGAGATACCATACCTCAGACCTGATGCCAAGTCGCAGGTCACCATCAGGTACAGCGACGACCACAAACCAGAGGAAATCACCCATATCGTACTGTCTACTCAGCACGATGACTTCCTGGAGGATGAGTGGCAGATGCAAAAGAAGATATCGGATGATATCCAAAATATTCTGATCCCCCGGGTCAAAGCAAAATGTCCACCCCACATTCAGGCGTTATTCAATGTGAACATCGATTACAAAATCAATCCCACCGGAAATTTTGTCATCGGTGGACCTCACGGAGATACCGGATTGACTGGCCGAAAAATTATAGTGGATACTTATGGAGGCCACGGCGCTCACGGTGGAGGGGCTTTCTCCGGAAAAGATTCATCCAAAGTGGACAGATCAGCAGCGTACGCCTGCCGTCACATCGCCCGAAATCTTGTGGCAGCTGGAGTAGCGGATCGGGTTTTGGTCCAGATAGCCTACGCCATAGGTGTACCGGAACCGATCAGCTTTTATGTAAATACCTACGGTACTTCCAAGCTCAACATGTCCGACGGAAATTTGGCTGATATGGTCAAAACGATATTTAGGCTGGAACCCAAAAATATAATAGAAACCTATAAACTGACCCAGCCGATGTTTCTCGAGACGGCCTCGTATGGCCATATGGGA
>CALEIL010000164.1 GCA_937876435.1 uncultured Bacteroidota bacterium | reverse complement strand
GATTATTTTATAATGACTTATGCCATTATCACAGGAGCCCATCTATTTCCTTACGCATGGTTTTATGACGAATTGGGCTATGCCGTTACAGCCATAATATTATCGGTAGGTTCTCTATTACTTACCATGAAGATGGAACCCGAAATGATGTGGGCCGTACCTTTATTTACATCCGTTACTTTCTTTTTATTTGCGACCGTTTTCTTACGCCCTTTCCGGGTACGCGCATTGGTTTTCGTGCGCTGACCACGCACAGGCAATCCTCTTCGGTGTCGCAGCCCGCGATAACTGGCGATATCCATCAATCGCTTGATATTGGTCTGAACTTCCGACCGGAGCTCACCTTCTACGGTATATTCGTCCTGGATGGTGGCAGAAATATCACGGATGTTGTCATCGGTCCAGTCCTGAACCTTGATATCCTCTTCGATTGCTGCAGTTTTCAAAATTTCCTTTGCCCGGGAAGACCCAATACCATAGATATAGGTCAGAGCAATAACGCCTCTTTTGTGCCTGGGTAAATCAACACCTGCTATTCGTGCCATAATCTAATACTTTTTAACCCTGACGTTGTTTGAACTTGGGGTTCTTTTTATTAATGATGTAAACCTTTCCTTTTCTGCGGACGATTTTGCAATCCGCGGATCTTTTTTTCACCGATGCTCGTACCTTCATAGCTTAAAATTTTTCCTTTATTTATAACGGTAAGTGATGCGGCCCCTGGTCAGATCGTAGGGTGACATTTCTACCGCCACTTTGTCCCCGGGTAAAATCCGGATGTAGTTCATCCGCATCTTTCCCGATATTGTCGCCGTGATCAAATGATCATTTTCCAATCTTACCCGAAACATCGCATTGGACAACGCCTCTTCAATGATACCATCTTGTTTTATAATGCCTTGCTTCGCCATATGCTTTTTAATTCGGAGTGCAAATATCGCAATAATTTATTAAAAATCAAGAAGATTGGCGTTCTTTTTCATATTTTCTTCCAGCATCGCATGGCTGGACAGAATATCAGGTCCACCGCGCTGCACCGCAATCGTATGTTCGAAGTGCGCCGAAGCTGCTCCGTCTCTCGTACGAATGGTCCAACCGTCATTCTCCTGGTACACATCCCGGCTTCCCAGATTGACCATCGGCTCGATCGCGATAACCAGTCCATCCTTGAGTTTCTGACCACGCCCCCTTTTTCCGTAATTGGGTACCTGAGGGGCTTCGTGCAGGTTTTGTCCCACTCCATGACCCACCAGATCCCTGACCACGCTGTAAGAATGCTCCTTTTCAGTCAGGTCCTGGATCGCGGCGCCTATGTCACCTACCCGGTTTCCGACCACCGCTTTTTCAATCCCTTTGTACAGCGAATCGCGCGTCACTTTCAACAATTCAACCACCTCCTCCTTCACTTCACCGATCGCAAAGGTGTACGCGGCATCCCCATAATACCCATCCGAGAACGAACCACAATCGATAGAAACGATGTCCCCGTCTTTGAATTCATAACTCCCCGGAATCCCATGGACCACGATATCGTTGTATGAAATACACAAAGAAGCCGGAAAACCACCGTAACCCTTGAAGCCGGGAACTGCTCCCAAATCACCGATCAACTCTTCCGCTGCCCGGTCTACTTCCAGAGAAGTGATCCCGGGTTTCAAAACTTCTGCCACCCTGGCAAGAGCCTGAGAAACGATCAGACAGTTCTTGCGGATGATCTCGATTTCTTCCTGTGATTTGTACTTGATTTTACTGCCCATGACTACAGGTCGCTATAGGTCACTTCCGATAGTCTGCATGGATCCACTACGTCCCTTGATTTTTCCCGATTTGACCAATCCATCGTACTTTCTCATCAATAGGTACGACTCGATTTGCTGCAAGGTATCCAGGATAACCCCCACCATAATCAGCAAAGAGGTACCTCCAAAGAAATAAGCAAACAACTGATTGACCCCAAACACGGTCACAATCGCCGGTAAAATAGCGATCAGACCCAGGAAAATTGAACCAGGCAATGTCACACGGGTGGTCACTGCGTCGATAAAATCCTGGGTTGGCTTACCCGGTTTGATACCGGGGATAAAGGCATTTTGTCTTTTGAGATATTCAGCGTACTGTTTTGGATTGACCAGCAACGCTGTGTATACATACGTGAAAACCACCACCAGTACGAAATAAACCGCGTTGTATGGCAGCGATGAAATATCGGTCAGCTGAGCCATAAAACCCGTAGGACTGGCTGTTTGTCCCATAACGTACTGAGATATGGTCGACGGTAAAAACATCAGGGCCTGAGCGAAGATAATCGGCATTACACCGGCTGCTGCTACCTTGATTGGAATATAATCACGCGCTCCCTGAACCGGGATGTTGCTGCTACGACCCACCATTCGCTTGGCAAACTGGATGGGTATTCGCCGGACCCCCTGGACGATCAGCACGCAGACCATTGTGATGGCGAACAGCGCGGCAATTTCAATAACGAATATCAACAGTCCACCACCGGCCATCTGCGAGGTCAATTCAAATATGAATGCCTGAGGCAGGGTTGCAATGATACCGATCATGATCAACAGAGAAATACCATTCCCGATTCCGCGATCCGTGATCCGTTCACCCAGCCACATCGCAAACACGGTACCGGACGAAAGGATGATCACGTTGGAAATCCAGAAAATGGATTCCGCGATATTGGGATCGATCGCCCCCTGGCTTTTGATCCAGCTCAGGTACGCCCCTCCCTGTACAAGCGTGATGGCCAAAGTCAGCAAACGGGTAATCTGGGTCAGTTTTTTACGACCAGACTCCCCTTCCTTTTGTTGTAATTTCTGAAAATAGGGCACCGCAAAGCCCAAAAGCTGTACGATGATGGATGCCGTGATATACGGCATAATTCCCAATGCAAAAAAAGCTGCCCTGTTGAAGGCACCACCGGCGAAAGCATTGATCATGCTGAGTATATCTGTGGGAGCAGAATTGGAAGTCGCTGCCTCCAGCACTGCTCTGTTGACACCTGGTAACAAAACGTAGGTACCAAACCGATATACTAATAAGATCAAAAGCGTGAACAGGATCCGTTCACGCAATTCTTTAATCTTCCAAATGTTCTTTATGGTGGTAATGAATTTTTTCATTGGAATCTTTATTCATGTATTTTAACAGTGCCTCCCTGGGCTTCAATCGCTTCTTGAGCAGATTTTGAAAACGCGTGCACTTCGACGTTCAACGCTTTGGTCACCTCACCATTTCCCAGAATTTTCACTAGTTCACCTTTTTGGATGTAGCGTTTTTCCTTGAGAAACGGGAGATCAATGGTAGTCACATCAAATTTTTCCGCGATGGCCTCCAGTTCGTAAAGATTAAAGGTATTATAATTTTTCCGATTTGGGTTCTTAAATCCTCTTTTGGGGAGACGCATTTGCAAAGGCATCTGACCTCCTTCAAAGTTTCGCTTATTTTTAAAACCCGACCTGGATTTGGCACCTTTATGACCACGGGTGGCTGTATCGCCATTTCCGCTACCTTCACCGCGACCAACGCGCTTGCTGTTGTGTACGGCTCCTTTGGCTGGTTTGAGATTATGCAACTCCATATCTTACTTATTTCTTTGTATTAAATTTTGGCCTTGTTATTCTTCTTCCTGGATGGTCTGTGCGGCCACCACTGGTTTCTGAACTTTCTCCTGAGTTTGAACCGGTTTTGGGCTATCCTGAGATCCATCGAGCTCTTCTACTTCGATCAAATGCGAAACTTTGAAAATCATCCCCCGAATGGTATCATTCAGTTCGTGTTCCACGGTTCCGTTTATTTTGGTCAGTCCAAGCGCTTTCAAAGTCCGCTTTTGTTTCAAGCTGCGATCAATCGCACTGCGTACCTGTCTGATTTTTACTTTTGACATTGGTCTATCTTTTAAAGAAAAGTATATTACTGATCTTTCTTATTAAACAATTCTTCCAGGGTCAAACCACGTTCTCGGGCGATCGTATATGGGTCACGCAGTTTGGTCAGGGCATCAATGGTTGCTTTCACCACGTTGTGAGGGTTGGATGAACCCTGTGATTTGGCCAATACATTTTGTACTCCTGCAATCTCGAGAACCGCCCGCATAGGACCACCGGCGATTACTCCGGTACCATCCGTAGCTGGTTTGATCAGGACCTTCCCTCCACTGAATTTCCCTTTTTGGGTATGGGGAATGGTTTTGTTCAGCAATGGAAACTTGATCATGTTTTTCTTACCATCCTCGATTCCTTTCGCAATGCTTTCGGATACATCCCGGGCTTTGCCCAGGCCATAACCTACTACACCATTTCCATCACCGACTACCACCAGCGCTGAAAAGCTAAAAGTACGGCCCCCTTTGGTTACTTTCGCCACCCTGTTGAGACTTACCACTTTTTCTGTCAACTCCCCTGCTTCGGTCGGATTCACTCTTTGTATAGCCATCGTGCTTATATTGTTGTAAACGTATTTAAAATTTTAATCCTCCCTCTCTTGCTCCTTCTGCCAATGCCTTGACACGCCCGTGGTACAGGTATCCGCTCCGGTCAAAAACCACGGCTTCTATATCCTTACCTTTTGCCCGTTCGGCGATCAACTTACCGATTTCCTTGGCCTGATCGGATTTGGTTCCGGTGGTTTCAAAGGCCTTCTCCTTGGTGGAGGCGGACACCAGCGTCGCACCAGCCACGTCATCGATGATTTGACAACTGATCCCTCTATTGGACCGGTATACCGTCAACCGTGGTTTTTCAGCTGTGCCATTGACTTTCCGACGGACTCTGTGTTTGATGCGGTCTCTGCGGGCTGTTTTATTCATTTTCATCCTAACTCAATTTCTCCTTGGATCAAAAAAATTATTTCGCGGCTGTTTTACCAGCTTTTCTGCGGACGTATTCGTCTGTATATCTGATACCTTTGCCTTTGTACGGCTCTGGTTTTCTAAAACTTCTGATTTTACTGGCTATCATACCCAGCAATTCGAGGTTGCTGCTTTCCAGTATGATTCGGGGATTTTTCCCTTTTTCGGTCACCGTCTGGACCTTGATTTCATCCGGAACATAAAACATAATCGGGTGGGAAAATCCCACGGTAAGTTCCAGCAGATTGCCCGTATTGTTCACCCGGAATCCAACCCCTACCAGTTCAAGTTCCTTTTTGAAACCTTCCGAGGTACCGGTCAGCATATTCTGGATCAGCGCATTGTACAGCCCGTGGAGAGATTTGTGTCTCTTTTGTTCTGTGGGCCGTTCTACTGTGACCTGTCCTTCCTCGATGTTCACTTTCATATCAGGATCGATCTGTTGAATCAGTTCACCTTTGGGTCCACTCACCTTCACCAGGTTGCCTTTGGAAACTTCAATTTTCACGTCTTTTGGAATCTCCAGTACCCTATATCCAATCCTTGACATATCTTCTTATTTTAAAATTTCTGATTAATAGATATAACACAGTACTTCTCCCCCCAGATTCTGTTGACGGGCATCCTGATCGGTCATCAGACCTTTGGATGTCGATATGACCGCAATTCCCAGGCCGTCGATGACCCGTGGTATATCACCCGCTTTTTTGTATATCCGCAATCCAGGTCTGGAAACTCGTTTCATAGACCGGATCAACGGGGCGTTATCCGGTTTCAGATATTTCAGAGCTATGCTGACAGTCCCCTGAGGGCCATCGTCATCATTGAATATATACCGGTGGATAAAACCATTATTGTACAGGATTTCGGTCAGGCTCTTTTTCAAGTTGGATGCCGGAATCGTGACTACTTTGTGTCCCGCCATCTGAGCGTTTCGGATACGAGTCAAATAATCTGCTATTGGATCTGTAACTACCATTTCGATTCTTTTATAATTTTACCAACTGGATTTTGTCACACCTGGAATCTTTCCGGCGAGAGCCATTTCTCTGAAAGTGACCCTGTTTATACCAAATTTTCGCATATAGCCTTTTGGTCGACCGGTCAGCTGGCATCTGTTGTGCAGACGGACGGTAGAAGAATTCCGAGGCAATTTATCCAGCGCATCCCAATCTCCTTCGGCTTTCAATTTAGCTCTCAGGTCGGCGTACTTTGCGACCATACGCTCTCTTTTCTTTTCTCTGGCTATGAGTGACTTTCTGGCCATTCTCTATTGATTTTGATTTTTGAAAGGCATCCCAAAGCTTTTGAGCAGCTCCAGCGCTTCGGCATCCGAATTGGCTGATGTCACAAAAGTGATGTCCATACCTGTTATCTTATTGATCTTGTCTATATTGATTTCCGGGAAAATGATCTGTTCCGTGATGCCCATGGAATAATTCCCCCTGCCATCGAAACTCTTATCACTGATCCCTCTGAAGTCCCTGACCCTTGGAAGCGATACCGCCACCAGTCTGTCGAGGAATTCAAACATTCTTTCTTTTCGCAGGGTCACCCGGGCTCCGATCGTCATCCCTTCTCTCAATTTAAAATTGGAAACGGATTTCTTGGCCTTCGTAGGAACTGCTTTTTGTCCGGCAATGGAACTCAATTCTTCCAGCGCAGAATCCACCAGTTTTTTATCCTGCGTAGCTTCTCCGATCCCCTGATTGATACAAATTTTCAGCAATCTGGGAACCTCCATGATACTGGAATAATTAAATTTTTCCATCATGTGAGGGATGATCTCCTCCTGGTATTGCTTTTTAAGTCTTGGTGTGTAACTCATCATTTAATGGTTTCGCCTGATTTTTTGGAATACCGGACCAGCTTACCGTCTTCAACTCTTCGTCCGACTCTGCTTGCTTCACCGGTTTTGGGGTCGATCAACATCACGTTCGAAATATTGATTGGAGCAGGTTGTTCCACGATTCCTCCGGGTTTGTCGTTGGTCGGTTTCTGGTGCTTTTTGACCATATTCACGTCTTCGACCAATACTCTCCCCTTTTGAGGTAAAACTTCCAGAACTCTGGATTCTATGCCTTTATATTCACCGGAAAGGACTCTTACTCTATCGCCCTTTTTGATTTTCCACTTGGGTGCAAATCGTTTTTTCATAACTCTTTCTTTAAAGCACTTCAGGTGCCAGTGAAACAATTCTCATGTGTTGTCTCTCCCGGAGTTCCCGGGCTACAGGACCAAAGATCCTGGTTCCCCGTGGCTCTCCCGCAGCATTGAGGAGTACTACAGCATTGTCGTCGAAGCGGATGTAAGAACCATCAGCCCGTCGTATTTCTTTTTTGGTCCGTACGATCACGGCCCGGCTCACTGTCCCTTTTTTGACAGCACCGGTTGGGGTGGCAGATTTCACAGTGACGACGATTTCGTCACCGATATGGGCATATCTTTTACGCGTACCACCCAGCACGCGAATGCACATGACATTCCGTGCTCCGGAATTGTCTGCCACTTTCAATCTTGATTCCTGCTGTATCATTTCTACACTGCTTGTTTAGGTATCTTATTATATTACTTGGCTCTCTCGACGATCTCGACGAGTCTCCATCGTTTTTTCTTGCTCAACGGCCGGGTTTCCATGATGACCACGGTATCCCCTATACCACATTGGTTTTCCTCATCGTGCGCGGTAAATTTTTTGGACTTTTTGACGAACTTACCGTAAATAGGGTGCTTTATTTGTCGTTGGACAACCACCGTGATGGTCTTATTCATCTTGTCACTGCTGACAATTCCGGTTTTCGTCTTCCTGAGATTTCTTTCTTCCATTTTATTTAAAAATTGACTCGCTTACGAATTTCTGGCTCTTCTGGCTCTTATTTTGGAACGCTTACCGACTTCAGTATCCCCCAGTTCTTTGAGGTCCCGGGCTCTCAATTCGGTTTTAAGACGTCCGATGTTTCTTCTCAGTATACGTATCTGGAGAGGATTATCGACCCCTCGCGTGGCATGATCAAACTGTAGCTGGGACAATCTGGCCTGAGTGCTTTCCAGTTCTCCGGTCAATTCCTCCGACCCCAGTTCTTTATAATCTTTCGGATCCAATGCTGCCATTTCTATTCTTATTTTATACTTTTCTTAAATCCCGTCGAACGGTGAATTTGGTCATAATCGGCAATTTCTGGGCAGCCAGTCTGAATGCTTCCTGAGCAATTTCAGGAGACACACCTGCCACTTCAAAAAGGATCCGACCAGGTTTTATCACGGCCACATAGTGAGACAACGCTCCTTTTCCTTTACCCATCCGCACCTCCTGTGGCTTTGACGTCACCGGTTTGTCCGGAAACACCCGAATCCAGACGATACCTTCCCGTTTCATATAACGGGTCAAAGCAATCCTGGCTGATTCAATCTGCCTGTTGGTGAGCCATCCGGCAGTGGTTGCTTTCAACGCATATTCACCGAAAGAAACCGTACTTCCTTTACGCGCAAGTCCCCGGTTTCGTCCTTTTTGCTGCTTCCTGTATTTCGTCCTTTTTGGCTGTAACATGACTATTTATTTATTCCTTTGTACCGTTTCCTCAAAAGCGTGGCAAAGGTACAATCTTTATAAGGAAATTCAATAATTTATCTCAATGAATATTACTTTCTTCTTTTCTTACGATCCCCTCGTCCTCCACCACCTCCACCGGCTGGTGCGTTGGGTCGTGGTTTTTGTTTCAATCCGGTCAAAGGAGACAGTTCTCTTTTACCCAAAACCTCTCCCCGGCAGATCCATACTTTGACACCGATCTTACCGTATACGGTCTGCGCTTCACACAGGGCATAATCGATATCAGCCCGGAAAGTATGCAGCGGAATACGTCCTTCCTTGTACTCCTCCGTCCGTGCCATATCCGCTCCGTTGAGCCGTCCGGCGATCCGCACCTTGATTCCTTCTGCATTGGCCCGCATCGTAGATTGGATGGTCATCTTGATCACCCGGCGATAATTCATCCGGGCTTCGAGTTGCTTGGCTATAGACTCAGCCACGATGTAAGCGTCCAGCTCGGGTTTCCGGATCTCGACGATATTGATTTGTACTTCCTTACCGGTCAGTTTGTTGAGCTCTGCCCGAATGCTGTCCACTTCGGTTCCGCCTTTACCGATAATAATCCCAGGTCTTGAGGTGGTAATCGTAATCGTTATACGCTTCAGGGTTCGCTCGATGATAATCGACGATATTCCCCCTTTGTGAATACGGGCTCGCAGGTACTGTCTGATCCTTTCATCTTCCACGACTTTATCTGCAAAATCCCTGTCTGCAAACCAGTTTGAATCCCAGCCGCGAATTATGCCTAAACGATTGCCAATTGGATTTGTCTTCTGACCCATTCTAATTTATTTGCTTGTTGTATTTAATCTTTATCGTTTTCTGTTTCGACCTCCTCTGCCTCTATGGTCTGATCTTCCACTATCTCATCCTCCACTTCAAATGGCGTTCGGTTTTCCACAACCAAAGTCACGTGGTTGGATCTTTTTCGGATCCTGTGCGCCCGGCCATGCGGAGCAGGACGGATTCTCTTCACCATTCCGGCCTCATCCACCAGGGCGGTCTTGATATACAGATCAAAATCTTCCGCGCTCCGGCCTTCACTTTTAAATTCCCAGTTGGAAATGGCAGATATCAAAAGTTTCTCTACCCACTCTCCTGCCTCCCGGTTGGAATACCGGCAGATGTTAAGCGCATCCTGAGCACTTTTACCCCGGATGTTATCCACTAACAGCCGCATCTTACGGGCTGACATCGGACAATTTCTCAATTTCGCAACTGCTTCCATCTTACTCTAATTTTTTAGCTATATCCTTTTTATAAATTTATGACGGTCCTTACTTCCCGTTATCTTCCACCTTTTCGGTTACCGGAGTGACCGCGGAAGTTTCGGGTCGGGGCAAATTCACCCAACTTGTGACCTACCATATTCTCCGTTATAAATACCGGAACAAAAGTTTTACCATTGTGAACCGCGATGGTTTCACCCACCATATCAGGGATGACCATGGAGGCGCGGGACCATGTTTTGATCACTGTCTTCTTCTTGGACTCCTTGGCTTTTTCGAGCTTGGTCAACAACTTATGAAATACGTAGGGTCCTTTTCTTACTGATCTGGGCATTTGATGTTCCTATTTTTTCCTTCTTGTGATAATTAATTTGCTAGACTTTTTCTTGGGGTCTCTGGTTTTCTGTCCTTTGGCCATAATACCGGTTCTCGACCGTGGGTGACCTCCGGAAGCTCTTCCTTCCCCACCACCCATCGGGTGATCGACCGGGTTCATCGCCACACCTCTGGTTCTCGGACGTCTTCCCAACCATCTTTTCCGGCCAGCCTTTCCTGATACCACGTTGGAGTGGACCGGATTGGAGGTAGAACCGATGGTCGCTTTGCAGGTAGACAAAATCCGTCGGACCTCACCGGAAGGCAATTTGATCACCACGTATTTGCCTTCTTTGCTGACCAGGGTAGCCGATGTACCGGCACTCCTGACCAACTGCGCCCCTTTTCCAGGGTGCATTTCGATCGCAAAAATGCTGGAACCCAATGGAATGTCCTGCAAAAACAGCGCATTCCCCGGAGCGATGGGCGCCTTGCGGCCTGACATCAATTCATCTCCTACCTTCAGACCATTCACAGCAATCACGTATCTTTTTTCTCCATCCGCATAAGCCAGCAACGCGATGTACGCAGACCTGTTGGGATCATATTCGATTGATTTGACGGTGGCTGGAATATTGTCCTTGTCCCGTTTGAAATCGATATCCCGGTACTTGCGTTTGTGTCCGCCCCCGCGATGCCTCATCGTCATCTTTCCCGTCTTGTTGCGACCTCCAATCCTTTTCTTACCCTTCGTCAGGCTTTTTTCGGGAGTGGATGTCGTCACTTCGGCATTGTCATTGGCCATCCTGTGACGCAATCCTGGAGTTATCGGTTTGTATTTTTTCAGTGCCATGATTGACTGTATCTTTTTATTCTAAAATTCTATTCTTCCGATTCTTACAATTCGCCGTACAAATCGATCTCTTCGCCGACAGCAAGCGTCACGACCGCTTTTTTGAAACTGGGGATCCGTCCCCGCTGCAAACCGCTTCGGGTAAACTTTTGTCTGAGTTTTCCAGGCATGATCCCTGTATTTACGGATTCGACAGCCACGTTGTACCGATCTTCAATCGCTTTTCGAATCTCGATTTTATTAGCCTTTCGATCCACCACAAAAGTGACCTGATTCAACTTATCGTTGAGCATATCAGACTTTTCTGTGATGAGTGGTTTTATTAATATTCGCTTTGCCATTGTTTTTCTGTTTTACACCGGTTAATTGGCTGGTTTAAATTGGGCCACTGAGCTTTCGGATAAGACCAGTGTTCCTGCATTCATGATCTCGTAAGTATGAAGATTCCTGGCTTCAGAAACCCGAACGTTGGGATAATTCCGACTGCTGAGATATATATTGCGATCGTGTTCATCCACTACCAACAATACCTTCTGATCTGCCAGTTGCAGTTTTTCCAGTACGGAAACAAAAGATTTGGTAGACGGCTGATCAAATGAAAAATCCTCCACTACCTTGATCTTACCGGACTGCGCTTTTTGAGACAGAGCGCTTTTACGGGCCAGTTCTTTCACTTTAGCGTTTACCTTGGACTTGTACGTCCGGGGTTCTGGACCGAAGATCCGTCCTCCACCGCGAAACAATGGATTTTTGATATCCCCTGCCCGGGCTGTTCCCGTTCCTTTCTGACGTTTGATCTTGCGGGTACTCCCTGCCACTTCGGAACGACCTTTGGTTTTGGAAGTTCCCTGGCGTTGGTTGCTCAGATAATTTTTTACTGTAAGATACACCGCGTGCTCGTTGGGCTCTATCCCAAAAATATCTTCAGGCAATTCAACTGTTCTGCCCAGACTTTCCCCGTTTGTATTATATATATCCAGTTTCATGATTCAATTTACTTTTCGATGATTACAAACGAGCCTTTATGGCCGGGAATCGCGCCCTTGATGACCAATAAATTTTGCTCTGAATGAATTTTAAGGATCTCCAGGTTTTTCATTTTTACCCGGGTCTGACCAGTCTGACCGGCCATTCTCATGCCCTTGATGACCTTCGAAGGATCGGATGATGCTCCGATGGATCCGGGGGCTCTCTGACGATTGTGCTGACCGTGGGTCGCATCACCTACACCGCCGAATCCGTGGCGTTTTACCACACCCTGGAATCCCTTCCCTTTGGAAGTACCTACGACGTTGACTTTGTCACCTTCGACGAATACTTCGTCCATGACCAATTCATCTCCGAGGCTTTTTTCCACCCCAAAATCCCGGAATTCTGCTACGTATTTTTTGGGTGTGGTGTTGGCTCCGGCAAAATGTCCCATCAAAGGCTTGGTGGTACTTTTGGCGCGCTTCTCTCCAAAACCCAATTGAACAGCGTAGTAACCATCGGTATCTGCTGTCTTTACTTGCGTCACCACACATGGACCGGCCTCAATGACCGTTGCAGCCACATTCCTACCATTTTTGTCATAAAAGCTTGTCATGCCGATTTTTCGACCTAATATTCCGTTCACTATTCTGGAATTTAAATTCTTAAATATTATTCCTACGCTACAAAACCAGCGGTTGAGTACGCGAACAATTGTTTACCTTAAAACTTACTATAACCGCAATTGCGGCTGAAACCTCTCCTCCGGTAATCCTATCCTTAGAATACTCGTCGCTTACGCGACGATCACTGGCACCGGATACCGGCCGGTTAAAAGAAATGAATGAATCCTATCAGGTCAGTTTTACCTGAATATCAACCCCACTGGGCAATTCCAATCGGGAAAGAGCATCCACTGTGTTCGGCGTCGGTGAATAGATTTCAATTAAGCGTTTGTGGGTTCGCATTTCGAATTGCTCACGAGCTTTCTTATTGACGTGCGGAGAACGAAGCACAGTAAAGATCTCTTTTTTCGTGGGCAGCGGAATCGGACCCGAAACGACGGCGCCGCTGCTTCTTACAGTCTTCACAATCTTCTCTGTAGATTTGTCTACCAGATTGTGATCGTAAGATCGCAGCTTAATCCTGATTTTTTGATTCATAACCTCTTTTAGTTAACAAAGAACTTTTTCTTCTTGATTTATAATAAATTCAACTCAATATATTTATACGTTGACAGCACCTCGGGCTTTCTGGATAATATCCTCAGCCAAACCATCAGGTACTACCTGGTATTTTGCAAATTCCATGGAGGAGGTAGCCCGGCCCGAAGTAATGGTACGCAACTGAGTTACATAACCAAACATTTCAGACAAAGGTACTTCCGCTTTGACGATGACCGCGTTATTTTTCATATCCTGTCCCTGGATCAGACCACGTCGTTTGTTGAGGTCTCCGATGACCGGCCCGGTGTATTCTTCCGGCGTAGTCACTTCCAGTTTCATGATGGGCTCCAGCAACACAGGCTTACACCGTGGTGCGGCTGCCCGGAATCCTTCCTTGGCACAAAGTTCAAATGCGATGGGTTTTGAATCCACTGGGTGGGTACTTCCATCGTAGACGCGTACTTTCATACTGTCGATGTTGTAACCAGCCAGGATACCGTTTTCCATCATAGCCAGGAAACCTTTTTGAGCAGGCGGAATCAATTCTCTTGGGATAGATCCACCCACGATATCGTTGACAAACTGAAGTTTGACTTTACCGCTTTTGAACTCTTCGCTTTCCAAAAACTCAGGATCAGCAGGTCCCAGTTCAAATTCCATATCGGCAAATAAACCAGATCCACCGGTTTGCTTTTTCAATTTCTCCCGATGAGAGACCGTCTGCGTCAGGGCTTCCTTGTAGCTGACCTGTGGTGCTCCACGGTTGGCTTCCACGTTAAATTCCCTTTTCAGTCGCTCGATCAAAACTTCGAGGTGAAGCTCACCCATACCGCGAATAATCGTCTGGTTGGTCTCTTCATCGAAATTGACCCGGAAGGTGGGATCTTCTTCTGCCAGTTTGGCCAACCCTACGCTCAGTTTTTCCATATCTTTCTGAGTCTTGGGTTCGATAGCCAGGCCGATCACGGGTTCAGGGAAAGTGATCGCTTCCAGGATGATGGGTTTTCCTTCTTCACACAGAGTATCCCCTGTCCGAATATCTTTAAAACCTACCCCGGCAGCAATATCTCCCGCTTCCACCCGATCGATGGGGTTTTGTTTATTGGAGTGCATCTGATACAGACGCGAAATTCTTTCTTTTTTACCAGATCGAGAGTTGTACACGTACGAGCCAGCCTCCAGTGTACCGGAATAGGCACGGAAAAATGCCAGACGTCCCACATAAGGATCGGTAGCGATTTTAAAGGCAAGAGCTGCAAATGGCTCCTCGGTATCTGGTTTTCTAAATTCTTCTTTATCGGTATTGGGATTGATGCCTTTGATGGCTTCGAGGTCCAAAGGCGAAGGCAGATAGGCACAAACACCATCCAGTACTGCCTGTACACCTTTATTTTTGAACGCCGATCCGCAATACATCGGAACGATCTTACGATCTACGACGGCTCCCCGGATTGCTTCACGCAATTCTTCCACTTCGATCGAATCGGGATCTTCAAAATATTTTTCCATCAAAGAATCGCTGTATTCGGCCACGGCCTCGATCAGATTCTCGCGGTATTCTGCTACCTGATCTACCAGATCTTCCGGAATGTCGATCACCTCGAACGTCATTCCAAAATCGTGCTCATTCCAGATTCTCGCTTCATTGGTGATCAGATCGACCACCCCGCGGAAAGTTTCTTCGCTTCCGATAGGTACTTGCATAGGAACCGGATTGGATCCCAGCATCTCGCGGACCTGACGAACCACTTCAAAGAAGTTGGCACCCTGGCGGTCCATTTTATTGACAAAGCCCAGTCTTGGTACTTTGTAACGATCAGCCTGGCGCCATACGGTTTCAGACTGAGGCTCTACTCCACTCACCGCGTCAAATAACGCCACAACCCCATCGAGTACTCGAAGGGAACGCTCCACCTCCACGGTAAAATCCACGTGGCCGGGAGTATCGATGATATTGATCGCATAAGGCTGATCCTTCCACGTCCAGCTGGCCTTGGTTGCGGCCGATGTAATGGTAATACCCCGCTCCTGCTCCTGGTCCATCCAGTCCATAGTCGCAGCCCCGTCATGGGTTTCCCCCATTTTGTGACTGATACCTGTGTAATATAATATACGCTCCGTAGTAGTGGTTTTACCCGCATCGATGTGCGCTGCAATTCCTATATTCCGGGTGTACTGTAAATCTTTTTTGGCCATGATTGAGCTCTTCTAATTATAAAATTTTAGTCCTTATTTATCGATCAGACTCTGAAATGGGCAAACGCCCGGTTGGACTCTGCCATTCTGTGGGTTTCATCTTTTCGTTTAACCGCTGCTCCTTCTCCTTTGGCTGCTGCCATCAATTCTGCTGCCAGTTTTTCGGAAAAGCTTTTTCCGTTGCGCTGACGTGCAAACTTGATGATCCACTTCATTCCTGTCACCAGTTTACGTTTGGGACGTATCTCTGTAGGGATCTGAAACGTCGCGCCACCTATCCGACGACTTCTGACCTCAACCTGAGGCATGGCGTTGTCGATCGCTTTTTTCCATATTTCGTATCCGCCATCATCTTCCTTATTGTCCACAATATCCATAGCTCCGTAGAACAGGTTGTAAGCCAACCCTTTCTTACCGGAGTACATCATATTGTTCACAAACATTGTAACCATAGGATCTTTAAACCTGGGATCAGGTTCGATCGTTCTAATTTTTGGTTTTCTTTTCCTCATGACTGATCAGTTATAGCAGATATGATTATTTAGGTCTTTTTGTTCCGTATTTGGATCGCGATTGCAATCTTCCTTCCACCCCGGCGGTATCCAGCGCACCCCGTACGATGGAATAGCGAACGCCCGGTAAATCTTTTACCCGGCCACCGGCTACTAATACGATGGAGTGTTCCTGCAGATTGTGTCCTTCTCCCGGAATATACGCAATGACCTCGATGCCATTGGTCAATCGCACTTTAGCCACCTTCCGCAACGCGGAATTAGGCTTTTTGGGAGTGGTCGTATAAACTCTGGTACATACTGCCCGTTTTTGCGGACAGGAATCCAATGCTCTGGATTTACTTTTCTCCTCGATTTTTCTACGACCTTTTCGTACTAATTGATTGATGGTTGGCATACTATAAATTCACTGCTTATCAAATATTTTTTACTTAAAATGGCTCTTAATCAAGCACTTCCTTGCCGGAAAAGCACCCTCCTTGCTCAAAAGCGATTGCAAAGATAACTTAATTATTTAAAATTAAAAAACCTGAACATAAATTTTCTGTAAATTATTTGGGCCGCTGTTGACAGGGTGATGGTGATGGTGATGGT
>CALEIL010000163.1 GCA_937876435.1 uncultured Bacteroidota bacterium | reverse complement strand
AAATCATGACGTGGCAATAATCTTCTAGATCAAGATGACTCCGGCTGGATAGTTGATGACTGGCAGGTTGAACGTAATATTGCAATATTACAATAATGCTATAATGCAATGCAACGCTGGAGGTTTGAAAATGACCCGGGAACATGAACGTAATATTGCAATATTGCAATAAAGCTATAATGCAATGTAACGCTGGAGGTTTGAAAATGACCCGGGAACTTGAATGTAATGTAATATTGCTATAATACAATATGGAACCGTCCCCACATCAGATCCAAATTGACAATTTCAGTAAGCTTTATTCCAACTGCTGGTCCTCCTACCCGAAAAAAAAATCCCGGCCCACTATCGTGAACCGGGAATCTATTTCTAAGGTCAAAACCTTTTTGAGATGGATAATTCCGTCCTTAAGAAACCGTCTCTTCAGCCATCTGGACTTTTTCAGTTTTCTCGTGCTTCACGACTATATCCTGAAAATGTTTTACCCCCGTACCGGCCGGGATACGTTTCCCGACGATGACGTTTTCCTTGAGTCCGTTCAGTTCATCCCGGTTGGCACCGATCGCTGCAGTACTCAGAACCTTCGTGGTTTCCTGGAAGGAAGCCGCCGAGATCCATGAAGATGTACCCAATGAAGATCGTGTAAGACCTTCGAGGATCGGCTTGGAAGTAGCAGGAACAGCATCCCTGTATTCTACCACTTTGAGATCGTTTCTTTTCAGAGAAGAATTCTCTTCCCTCAATTGCCTCAAAGTCACCGTTTGACCTGCTTTCAGCTTGTTGGAATCACCAGGCTCGGTCACGATTTTCTTATCAAATATCTCGTCGTTCTCTTTGAAAAAGCTCAGTTTGTCAACCGGTTCTCCTTCCAGGAACGTAGTATCGCCAGCATCCATGATCATGACTCGTCGCATCATTTGTCGAATAATCACCTCAATGTGCTTATTGTTGATATCGATTCCCTGAGATCGGTACACCTCCTGGATTCCATTGAGGATATATTTCTGAACCGCAAACGGACCTGAAATATTCAGGATATCCCCCGGTGAGGTTGCTCCGTCTGACAGATTGGTTCCTGCCCGAACAAAGTCACCTTCCTGTACCAGAATGTGTTTAGACAATCCGATCAGATATTTTCGTTTCTGACCGTCCTTTGCCTCTACCATCACTTCCCGGTTACCCCGCTTGATCTTACCAAACGAAACCACCCCGTCAATCTCGGATGTCACCGCAGGATTGGAAGGTGAGCGCGCCTCAAACAATTCGGTGACCCTTGGCAAACCACCCGTGATATCGGATACTTTGCTCAACTGTCGCGGTATCTTGGCAATCACGCTACCTTTTGATATTTTCTGCCCGTCATCCACTGAAATGTAAGCCCCTACCGGGAGGTTGTAAGTTTTCAACTCTTCCCCATCGTTGCTGACCACTTTAATGGTCGGGATCTTTTTACGTTTTTTCGATTCGATCACCACTTTCTCCTCAAAACCAGTTTGTTCATCCCGCTCGATACGGTACGTCACCCCTTCTTCGATCGAATCGTATTGCATATTTCCCGAAAATTCAGAGATAATCAGAGCATTGAACGGATCCCACTGACAGATCAGATCACCTTTTTCAACTTCCTGATTTTCTTCCACGAAAATATCGGCCCCGTAGGGTATGTGCGCTGTGGACAGTAAGCGGTTGGTTTCCTTATCCCTGATTTGCAATTCTCCCGTCCGGGATAATACGATTCCTTTCTTGCCGCCTTCAGAATCATCCATCTCCACAGTACGAACGCTATCAAATTTGACGATCCCGTTGTATTTGGCAATCAACTGTGATTCTGATTGACTGACGGAAGCAATACCCCCTACGTGAAAGGTTCTCAATGTCAACTGAGTACCAGGCTCACCGATCGACTGGGCAGCGATTATCCCCACAGCATCCCCTATTTCAGCTATCCGGCCGCTGGCCAGATTTTTTCCATAACATTTTTTACAAACCCCGCGATGAGATTCACAAGTCAATACAGATCGGATAGTGACCTCCTCGATACCCGACTTTTCTATTTTACGGGCAATGCTTTCAGATATGTAATCATCCGCTCCGAGAAGCAACTCCTCAGTTTCAGGATGATTGATATCGTACAACGTATACCGACCTTTGATACGATCCGACAATGGCTGAACAATCTTATCATTTTCGATCAATGCGGTCATTTCAATACCCCGCAATGTATCACAATCCTCTTCGTAAATCACCACATCCTGCGATACATCCACCAACCTTCTGGTCAGGTAACCCGCATCAGCCGTTTTCAAAGCCGTATCCGCCAGACCTTTTCGGGCACCGTGGGTAGAAATGAAGTATTCCTGTACCGTCAGACCACCCAGGAAGTTGGAAAGGATTGGGTTTTCGATGATAGCCCCTCCGGTATCTCCTGATTTCCTGGGCTTCGCCATCAGTCCCCTCATCCCACACAACTGTTTGATTTGCTGCTTGGAACCCCGGGCACCACTGTGAAGCATCATATACACCGAATTGAATCCACCTCTGTGAGAGGAAAGTTCCTGCATCAGGTTGTCCGTGATCACGTTATCCGCATAGGTCCATTTGTCAATGATCTGGTTGTACCTTTCATTGTTGGTAATAAGACCCATATTGTAATTTTCCCACACTTCATCCACTTCGTTCTGAGCTTCGATCAGAGTATCCTCTTTTTTGGAAGGAGTGATCAAATCACCCAGGTTAAACGACAAACCACCCTTGAAGGCCCAGTGAAAACCAAGATCCTTGATGTCATCCAGGAACCGGGCTGTCGTAGCAAAGTCGGTCTGTTCGATCGTATTGGATATAACCCTTTTCAGGTTTTTCTTAGTCAGTAGAATATTTATATACGGTACCGACTCCGGTACTACCTCGTTGAACAGAGCCCGTCCAATCGTGGTATCGATGATGGCCTTTTTCAATTGCCCATTTTCACCTTCTACCTTCGTATATAATTTAATCGGAGCGTGGAGATTGGCCTTGCCTTCATTGAAAGCAATCCGAACCTCATCAAAAGAATAAAAGGTCCTTCCTGCGCCTTTGATCGTAGAGAAATCAGTGCTCTTATCGAGTTCCTTACTCATATAATACAAGCCCAAAACCATATCCTGCGAAGGCAATGTGATAGGCGACCCATCCTGGGGATTGAGCATATTGTGAGCAGACAGCATCAGTACCTGTGCTTCCAGAATTGCAGCCTGACTCAGAGGAACGTGAACAGCCATCTGGTCACCATCAAAGTCGGCGTTGAACGCTCCACATACCAGAGGGTGCAACTGGATGGCTTTTCCTTCTACCAATTTGGGTTGGAAAGCCTGTATAGAAAGCCTGTGAAGTGTCGGAGCCCGATTGAGCAATACGGGGTGACCCTTCAGAATATTTTCAAGGATTTCCCAGATAACGGGAGATTTCTTATCCACCATTTTCTTGGCAGATTTTACCGTTTTGACTATTCCCCTTTCAATCAGTTTTCTGATTATAAATGGCTTAAACAATTCAGCAGCCATTCCCTTGGGGATTCCACATTCGTGCAATCGCAAATCCGGTCCAACCACGATCACAGATCGACCAGAATAATCGACCCTCTTTCCAAGAAGGTTTTGCCGGAATCGTCCCTGTTTTCCCTTGAGTACGTCACTCAACGATTTGAGCGGACGTCCTCCCTCAGCCTTCACGGCGTTGGATTTGCGAGAGTTATCAAACAGGGAATCCACCGCTTCCTGAAGCATCCGCTTTTCGTTTCGCAGAATAACTTCTGGAGCTTTGATTTCGAGTAACCTCTTCAAACGGTTGTTTCGGATGATGACTCTCCTGTAAAGATCATTCATATCCGATGACGCAAATCGTCCACCATCCAGTGGCACCAATGGTCTCAATTCGGGTGGAATCACAGGTAAATACTGGATGATGGTCCACTCCGGTTTGTTTTCGATCCTGGTAGCTGCATCACGGAATGCTTCCACTACCCTCAGTCTTTTGAGAGCTTCCGATTTTCGTTGCTGAGAAGTCTCTGTGGCTGCCTGGTGCCGCAGGGAATACGACAAATCGTCCAGTTCAAGCCGGTTCAACAGATCCTTGACCGCTTCAGCCCCCATTTTGGCGATGAATTTGTTCGGATCTTCGTCATCCAGCATTTGATTTTCCTTGGGGAGTGTTTCCAACACTTCAAAGTATTCTTCCTCGGTCAGAAGATCATTCTTATTGACCCCGTCCTCTTCCTTCACTCCGGGTTGGATTACTACGTAACGCTCGTAGTAGATGATCGTCTCCAGGTTTTTGGAAGAAAATCCGAGCAGATAACCGATTTTATTGGGCAATGATCTGAAAAACCAGATGTGTACCACAGGAACAACGAGTTTGATATGGCCCATTCTTTCCCTTCGGACTTTCTTTTCGGTGACTTCTACCCCACACCGGTCACATACGATGCCCTTGTACCGGATCCTTTTATATTTACCACAGTAACATTCGTAATCCTTCACCGGACCAAAAATCCTCTCACAAAAAAGACCATCTCGCTCTGGTTTGTAAGTTCGGTAATTGATCGTTTCAGGCTTCAATACTTCACCGAATGAACGCTCCAGAATATCGTCCGGAGAGGTCAGACAAATGGTGATGCTGTTGAGATCAGTACTTGGTTTAGTTTCTTTATTATTAATAAACGCCATGATATTCAGTGGTTTATAATTTAATCAAATTTAATATCCAACGCCAATCCACGAAGTTCGTGTACCAGTACATTGAATGATTCCGGAATGTTTGGAATAGGAAGCGTATCGCCTTTGACAATGGATTCATAAGTCTTGGTTCGACCTTGAATATCATCGGACTTGACGGTAAGCAATTCCTGCAGGATGTTGGATGCACCGAATGCCTCCAGCGCCCATACTTCCATCTCTCCAAAACGCTGACCACCAAACTGCGCTTTACCCCCAAGAGGTTGCTGGGTAATAAGCGAGTATGGTCCGATGGAACGGGCGTGCATTTTGTCATCCACCATGTGTGACAATTTGAGCATGTAGATCACACCCACCGTGGCTTGCTGGTGGAACCGGTCTCCGGTACCTCCATCGTACAGATAGGTTTGTCCCAGTTTTGGCAGATTGGCTTTATCGACGTATTCATCGATTTCCTCCACCGTGGCTCCGTCAAAAATCGGGGTCGCAAACTTAAGATTGAGTTTTTCACCTGCCCAACCAAGTACCGTTTCGAAAATCTGTCCAAGGTTCATCCTGGAAGGTACACCAAGCGGATTGAGTACGATATCCACGGGAGTACCATCTTCCAGGAAAGGCATATCCTCTTCCCGGACAATTCTCGCTACGATCCCCTTGTTCCCATGTCGACCAGCCAGTTTATCACCCACTTTGAGTTTTCTCTTCTGCGCGATATATACTTTCGCCAGCTTAAGAACTCCAGCAGGTAATTCATCCCCGATGCTAATGTTGAATTTTTCACGCTTATACCGCCCAACTTCCTCATTAACCTTAATGGAGTAGTTGTGCAACATCCGGGCGATCAGTTTATTGGTCGCATCATCATTGGTCCACTGACTGTAGTCGATTATCGAATAATCGATATTCTTGAGTAGGGCTTTGGTAAACTTGGTTCCAGGTTTGACCACTTCCTCATTGTAAACGGTTCGCACTCCTGCAGATTTCTCCTCATCGAGTACGGTTTTCAATTTATCGATCAGCCTTGTTTTGAGTTCGTTGAGAACTATGGCGTGATCGTCATCCAGCTCTTTAAGTTTTTCCTTCTCCTCTGCTTTTTTTGTTTGATCCTTTTTCTCGCGGGCAAACAATTGTTTTTGAATCACAATGCCTTCCGTAGCAGGACCAGCCTTCAAGGAGGCATCTTTCACGTCACCAGCTTTGTCTCCAAAAATCGCTCTGAGGAGTTTTTCTTCCGGTGTGGGATCTGTTTCCCCTTTGGGAGTAATTTTTCCAATCAGAATATTGCCTTCCTTGATCCAGGCTCCGACACGGATCACTCCGTTTTCATCGAGATCTTTGGTGGCTTCCTCACTGACATTGGGTATATCATTGGTCAGTTCTTCCTCGCCCAGTTTGGTTTCCCGAACATCCAGTTCGTGGCTTTGAATGTGGATGGAAGTGAAAATATCATCGCGCACTACCCGTTCTGAAATCACGATCGCATCCTCAAAGTTGTACCCTTTCCAGGGCATGAAGGCTACTTTCAGGTTTTGTCCGAGGGCTAATTCTCCCCGATCTGTGGCGTAACCGTCACAGAGGATCTGACCTTTTTTGACCTTTTGTCCTCTCCGGACGATGGGTCGAAGATTCACACAAGACCCCTGGTTGGTCCGGAGGAACTTGAGTAATTTATACGTTTTTACATTATTCTCAAAGGTCACCAGCTGATCTTCTTCAGATGCATCATACCGGATCACGATTTCGTTGGCATCCACCGATTCTACCACCCCATCGCCTTCCGCGTTGATCATCATCCTGGAATCCCGGGCTACCTTTCCTTCCAGTCCTGTGCCCACGATAGGTGCAGAGGGACGGAGAAGCGGCAAAGCCTGACGCTGCATGTTGGATCCCATCAGGGCCCGGTTGGCATCGTCATTTTCCAGAAAAGGAATCATGGAGGCCGAAACCCCAACGATCTGGTTGGGCGCTACGTCGATAAATTCTACTTCTTCCGGGGTCAGAACGGGAAAATCACCGTGCTCCCGGCATCGGATCCTTTCGTTCTGGAATTCACCTTTTTCATTGATGATAGAGTTAGCCTGGGCAATGATTTTAAAATCCTCCCCTTCGGCACTGAGGAATCTGGCCTCCCCCTGCATCACTACCTTACCATCCTCCACAGGACGATAAGGAGTTTCCAGGAACCCCATTTTATTGACTTTTGCGTGCACGCACAAAGTAGAAATCAATCCGATATTGGGACCTTCCGGCGTCTCGATCGTACACAACCGACCGTAGTGGGAATAGTGTACGTCCCGAACCTCAAATCCTGCTCTTTCTCTGGACAGACCTCCTGGTCCCAGGGCAGAAATTCTTCGTTTATGCGTAATCTCTGACAACGGATTGGTCTGATCCAGGAATTGAGACAATTGGGAAGTTCCAAAAAATGAATTGATCACGGAAGATAAAGTTCTGGCATTGATGAGGTCTACCGGGGTAAATACCTCATTGTCCCTTACGTTCATCCGCTCTCTGATGGTACGAGCCATCCGCGCAAGTCCCACACCAAACTGACCGTACAACTGCTCTCCCACGGTCCGAACCCGTCTGTTGCTCAGGTGGTCGATATCATCCAGCTCAGCTTTCTGATTCACCAGACTCACCAGGTATTTAACGATCTCGATCATATCTTCTTCAGATAAAACGAGCGTATCCATAGGAATATCGAGGTTGAGTTTCCGGTTGATCTTGTATCGACCAACCTCACCCAGATTGTATCTTTTATCTGAGAAAAACATTTTCTCAATGATCCCCCGTGCTGTTTCCTCATCTGGTGGATCGGTACCTCTCAATTGGCGGTATATATAGGTGACCGCTTCCATTTCGGAACTAGTTGGATCCTTTTGGAGGGTATTGAATATTATGCTGTAATCTTCTTCGATATCATCCCGCTGGAACATCACGTGTTCTACTTCCGATTCCAGAATAGCCTCGATATGCTCTTCTTCCAGGATTACGTCCCTTTCAAGGATGATTTCATTTCTTTCGATGGTGACGACCTCACCGGTATCTTCGTCTACAAAATCTTCGGTCCATGACTTAAGAACCCGGGCTGCCAGTTTCCGTCCGATTGCATTCTCCAGTATGTCTTGTTTGGCGGGAACTTCTTCAGCCAGATTAAACAGGTTAAGAATCTTTTTATCCGAATCAAATCCAATAGCCCGCAATAGAGTCGTTACGGGAAATTTCTTTTTACGATCGATATACGCATACATCACCGAGTTGATATCGGTGGCAAATTCCATCCAGGCACCTTTGAAAGGAATGATTCTGGCAGAATAAATTTTCGTTCCGTTGGGGTGAAATGATTGACTGAAGAAAACACCAGGGGAACGGTGGAGTTGGGATACGATCACCCGCTCAGCCCCATTGACCACAAATGTTCCTTTAGGAGTCATGTAGGGAATATTTCCCAGAAAAACATCCTGTACGATGGTTTCAAAATCGATGTGTTCCTCATCGTTGCACGACAACCGCAATTTGGCTTTCAGGGGTACGCTGTAGGTCAGACCTCGTTGCATACATTCATCGATGGAATATCTGGGTGGATCGATGTAGTAATCTAAAAATTCCAGAACAAAGATATTTCGGGCGTCAGTGATCGGAAAATTTTCCTGAAAAACCCGGAATAAGCCTTCATTCCCTCTGTTCTCGGGGGTGGTTTCCAGTTGAAAAAACTCCTGGAAAGATTGTAATTGGATTTCGAGCAAGTCCGGATATTCGGTCATCAGATTGATTTTCCCGAAATTCACGCGCTCGGCTGTTGTTACTTGATTACCATTGGAAGCCATTGGACACTTTATTTTTGGTGGTCAAATTATTATTGTTGTCGTTACAACACCGGGTTTAGAAACTTTTGCAATACGCAAAAAAGACTTAACCCACCCGGGGTGGTTAAGTCTTTTAAAACATTATATCATATATAATCTTCTGCGTACTGTTTTTATAGTTGAAGATTTTATCTTTTACTTCAATTCGATTTCAGCCCCTGCACCTTCCAATGCAGCTTTCAGACTTTCTGCTTCATCTTTAGATGCTGCTTCTTTCAGTGTGGATGGTGCTCCATCAACCAGTTCTTTGGCATCTTTGAGGCCGATTCCAAGAAGGTTTTTCACTTCTTTCACAACCGCAAGTTTGGCCGCACCGGCTGATTTCAATACCACATCAAACTCTGTTTTTTCTTCTTCAGCAGGAGCATCGCCTCCTCCTGCAGGAGCGGCAACTGCTACAGCTGCTGCTGCAGGTTCGATTCCGTATTCATCCTTCAGGATGGCTGCTAACTCACTGACATCCTTAACAGTCAGGTTAACCAATTGTTCTGCTAATTCTTTTAATTCCGCCATTTTTAAATTTTTTAGTGTTGCTCGATTTTATTATGAGAGCGTTAAAGCTTGGAAGCCAATTTGATAAATAATTTTTAATTGCCGCTTTCCCTTTCTTCGAGGGCTTTGACCAGACCGGCAATAGTCTGGGCTCCTGACTGAAGCGCTGAAAGCACATTCTTGGCAGGAGACTGGAGTAATCCGATTACCTCGCCCAACAAATCTTCTTTGGATTTCAATTCGGCCAAAGTTGCGATCTGATCGTCTCCGAAATAAATACTGCTATCGATATAGGCAGCTTTCAGGATGGGTTTTTCGTGGGTTTTCCGAAATTCCTTCAATATTTTGGCAGGAACATTCGCCACTTCAGTAAACAGGATGCTGGTCGGCCCTTTGAGGGCTTCGTGCAATCCAGCAAAGTTCTTTTCTTCGGGCAAAGAATCCAGTGCTTTCCGCATCAGTGTATTCTTCACCACTTTCATTTCGATTCCATTTTCAAAAAACTGTCGACGCAGTTTATTGACCTGTTCTACCGACAAGGCAGAGGAATCTGTTACATAAAAATATTCCGAATCCCGCAGTTTTGCTGAGAGTGATTCGATCAATTGAGTTTTTTCTGTTTTGGTCATCGGTGTCCTGATTTAATAGATTAAAGTGCGATTGCTTTGGGATCGATTTTTACGCCAGGGCTCATCGATGACGCCACTGTAACGGATCTGAAATACGTCCCTTTTGAAGATGCCGGTTTCATACGAACCAGTGTAGATAACAATTCTCCCGCATTATCCACCAGTTTCTCCGGCTCAAAAGACACCCGGCCAATCGGGGTATGGATGATCCCGAATTTGTCTACACGGAAAGCAATTTTTCCTTTCTTTACTTCCTCGATTGCACTGGTTACATTGGGCGTAACCGTTCCTGATTTGGGATTGGGCATCAATCCACGAGGACCCAGAATCCGGCCGATCTGACCCACCTTAGCCATCACGTCTGGCGTGGCTATGATGACGTCAATATCGGTCCAGCCGTCCTTGATTTTCTGTACGTACTCATCCAGTCCGGCATAATCCGCACCTGCTGCCAGAGCTTCATCGACTTTGTCCGGGTTACAGAGGACGAGCACTCTTTTGGTCTTTCCGGTTCCGTGAGGCAGGACAACCGTTCCACGAATAGCCTGATCAGCTTTTCGAGGATCTACGCCCAGTCGAATGTGTAAATCGACTGAAGCATCAAATTTTGCAGTATTCACCTCTTTGACCAGTGACATAGCATCGGATATAGAATACGAGCTTTCTTTGTCGATCTTGTCCAGGACTGCTTTTCTTTTCTTTGTTAGTTTTGCCATGATTGCATTTTTTGAGGTCATACGCTACTGTAAGCTCCCTCTGTGATCCTAATAATATGCTAGGGTTTGATGATGGGTACTTGTGTACTAGTTTTTCCAGGGAGGAGTTCCTTTGATATTGATTCCCAGGCTCCTCGCGGTACCAGCGACCATTTTCATGGCTGATTCCACCGTAAACGCATTGAGGTCAGGCATCTTATTCTCAGCGATAGTGCGCACCTGATCCCAGGTCACCGAACCCACCTTATTGAGGTTGGATTCCGCTGAACCCTTTTTGGCTTTTGCGGCAGCGAGAAGCTGGACGGAAGCCGGAGGCGTTTTGATGACAAAGGTAAACGACTTATCCCTGAAAACTGTGATCACAACCGGCAGTACCTGACCTATCCGATCCTGGGTATCTGCATTAAATCTTTTGCAAAATTCCATAATGTTAACACCTTTTGAACCCAACGCGGGCCCTACCGGTGGAGCAGGGTTAGCCTGACCACCCCTTACCTGTAACTTTACAAAAGTATCTATCTCCTTAGCCATTTTTAAATGTTTTTCTTACTTGATTACTATTGTTTCTCGACCTGAACAAAATTTAATTCCACTTCGGTACCCCGTCCAAAAATCTTGACGATGACTTTCACTTTTCGTTTCTCCTCGTTGACTTCGATGACGTCACCGACAAAGTCGTTGAATGGTCCGTCGACGATTCTTACGGTTTCACCTTCGAGGAATGGTTCGATCATGACTTCCTCAGAAATATTGGATTCATCCACCTTCCCGAGCATCCGGTTAGCTTCCGCCTGCCGCATGGGGATCGGATTGGTTCCACCGAGAAAATTGATGACATTGTTAACCCCGGCAATCGTTTGGATTATTTCACCACTAAACCGTTCAGGATCTGCTTCTATGAGCAAATATCCCGGCAATATGTTTCGTTCGGTGATTACTTTTTTACCACCACGTATCTTATAAACTTTTTCGGTAGGCACCACGATTTGCGTAACGATCTCTGACCAACCGGCCCTCTGAATATCCAATTCGATCCGTTCCTTAAGTTTTTTTTCTTTACCGCTGATGACCCTCAGTGAATACCATTTTGTTTCTGCCATTTGGATTTGATGTTTTATCTAAGCAAGACTATAAATCAAGTCCAGAAGTTGTTTTGAAAAAGTATCCATGACAAAAACAATGAGTGCAAAAATGATACTGGCTACCAATACCAAAATCGTACTACTGACAAGATTTTGCCAGGAAGGCCATGTGACCTTATGCGTAAGTTCGTAGTAACTTTCCCGGAAGCTGTCTGTAATTTTACTC
>CALEIL010000162.1 GCA_937876435.1 uncultured Bacteroidota bacterium | reverse complement strand
AAATAAAAAGGCCTTTAATGAAAACGAATTAAAGATCGGTCATCGCATGACGTTAATGATAGAAGATAAAGCGGTAGCCCATATTTCTAAAAAATATGAAAACCTGACCATTGAAAAAATTAAGAAGCTATTGGGTGTTATCGCCGAAAGTGCCCCTTTTGAACCAAACATTTCTAAGATTGCAAACAGGCTTCATCTGGGACGCAATACGGTCAAAAGTTATCTGAAAAACCTGAGAGATGCCAGGATTCTTCACTTGATTTTTAAACCAGGAAAAGGAATTTCGGCACTGCAAAAACCGGACAAAATCTATTTTGAAAACACCTCATTTGTGTACACCTTTCAAACTAATGCGAATATCGGTAGGGTTCGTGAAACCGTTTTCCTTAATCAAATAAGCAATTCCGGCCCATCGGGCCCGTACCGGGGCAAAGTAAAGTGTAATTCTTACTATTCACAAGACCTTTCCGGCCAAGGTAAGTGGGGTAATTAGTGATATCAGATTGAAATATGGTAAGAATGAAGACTCGTTTTGTTCTGATGATTCGCCGTATCCGGCGAATCCGGCGGTTGAAACCGCCGCTACAAAAAGCTGCCGTGGTTGATACTCAGGGAGTGGTTACTTCCTGGGATGTGGCCGCAGTGGGTCACAGGATTTTGCACACCGATCAGGCTATTCGCTGCTTTCATTGTAGCGGCTACTTTAGTTGCCGAAATGCCGGCCCATCGGGCCTGTAATGGGGCAAAGAAACGTATTATCCAGGGCTTGCATGGGACATTTCCGTCCATGATTCAACCAGACTATGTAATCCACACGAACAAAATATCGATCATCCTTCTTCCACCACGACCATGGTCGTCCGGAATTCTACTACCTGATCTTTAAAATGTTGATACAGCAGCCGATCGTATTCTTCCTGGTGTTGATTCTGATACCGAAGCAGATCGGATCGGTTCAGCGCTACCAGTTGAACGGAGTAGGTGGGATCCTCAGAATCGGGCAATCCGATCAATTTATGGAGCCTGTACGATTCGAAACAACCCGTGCTCATCAGTCTGGGGAGATGTTCCTTCATCATCCAGTGGCGCCATTGATCGACATACTGAGGTTCAATGACGTAGGTGATATTCCACGCTAATTTCAATTTTGGTCTAAGGAAGGTGAAAAAAGTGAATCGTTCAATTGGTTCTGAGTGCTATCTGATTCCGGCATTTGAATACTGGTATCACCTTGCAATATTGATTTCAGATCCCGGTATTTCTTCCGGGCATCGACCGCAAAGGTGCTGTTGTCAAAATCCATAAAAATCTTTTCAAAAGTGGCGAGTGCTTTTTCCGGTTCGTCGAGTTTATCCAGGTATAAATGACCGATAGCGTATAAGGAATTGTCCGCCCAGATGCCGTCAGGAAATTCAGTGACTACTTGCTCATACTTAATCATAGCCTCTTCATATTTTTGATTGTCCTCGAGGATTCTGGCTTCCAGATAAACGATGTCATCCCGAAGATTGTGCTCTGCTGGTAAGGCTTTTCCCAGACTGTCCAATATAGACAGAGCCTGATTGTCTTCATTTTTGAAATGATGAAAATCAGCGGTGGCGTAAGCCTGTAAATTCTGAGCCGTAGTGTCCAGTCCAAGATTATCAATGATAAAAATGTTCATATCGATCGCATCGTTGGCTATTAGCCGGGAAGTGGCGGCTCTGAGAATGTCAAACTGGCTTTGAGCCCATTCAAAATCTCCCATATAATACGATAGTTTGGCATTTTTAAACCGGGCTAACTGGCCCGTTTCATCTTCTTTGTGTTCTTTATCCACCTGGGAGTACAATAAGGTTGCTTCCCATCGATCCCCCGTGGATAAATAGATATCTGCGAGCAGTATTTTGGAATTACTGAGCAGGTTTTTATTGATGCCGGTGATCCGGATCAGTTTTTCAAGGGTCTGGATAGCTGATGCATAATCGTGGAGCTCGAAAGCCTGAATTTCCGCGATGTTTTTGACCAGGGGAGCGGTCAGACGGTTGTAACCCAGGCTGTCGACGAGATCCAAATATTCTTCTGTCAGCTGGCTTATCGCTGTGTTTCTATTGGGATCGGAGCGCTGACCCAACAGTTCATTTCTGGACTGCAAGATCGATTCGTGGGAAGAATAGTAGTACGGTGAATGAGGACCTTTGTCAGAAATGATGTATTCAAAGATCCGTATGGCGTCCTGATACTCATCTGCCTGGATCGCATTCTGGCCTAGTTTAAACAAACGGTAGCCATTTTCCTGCTTTCGTTTGTCAATAGAGCGGAGCTGCCGATAGGCCATCGCGTAATTGTCGTTTTGGATATACGCCCAGGCCAGTATTTCGTTGAATCCTTCGTTGCTGCTATTCTGAAGTTTTTTGATCACCTTTTGCTCGAGGTCTTCCAGGTGGTCATCCGGAAGATATCGTTGAAAATAATTGAGCACAAAGGATACGCTTTCCGGCCTGTATTCTACCGCATCTAGATAGCTGTCGATCATTTTTTTATAATCCCCCAGTCTGTAGTACAAGGAAGCCATAGGAAGCGTGAAAGAAGGGTGCAATGTGCCGTTTTTCCCGGATGCTTCATACGTTTTGAGGGCGTAATCATACTTCCCTCTTTCCTGAAATTCCTGCGCCAGCCGGGCTATAGTGGATGGGTTTTTCGCAGACACCCTGATCGCTTCTTCAAATGCGGCCGTGGCCTCATCTGGTTGTTCCTTGAGCTCATAAATATTGCCCATGAGGTAGTAGTTTACAGGATCGGCGGGGAACTTCCGGATGCGTTGGTTAATCTGAGTCAACGCCTCATCGTAATTGCGAAGCTGGGTCAGACAATCCATCAATTTTTCAAAATAGACCGTATTCTCCGGTTGTTTGGAAACCAGGTCACTAAACAGCGATTCTGCTTTTTCGTACTCTCCCCGATTGTAGTAGTGCATCGCCAATTGAGGATTCTGAGCAGATAAAGTCATTATCCAAGCCAGGATTATCGTCATCGTCAGTCCGGTAATTTTCATTTTGGTGTTCGTCATGTTTATAAAACGTGTTTTAAGGGGTTTTATGGTAATATTAAATGTATTGTTCTCCTATTTTGTTGTGGAAACCCGTCCTATCTGTCGATCCTGCGGATCTCTATCGTTCCCCATTCGCTATTTGACGAGGGGTTACTCCCTCCATTCCACCACCTCAATCCGAAATCAGAAATCATCAATCTTTGCGCCTCGGTACCATCCCCCTGATCTGCGGCCATCTGCGGAATCCGCGGGAGATTCCCTTTATGCCTCTACACCATTGCGAGACCCCATTCCTCAAACTGCGACCATCTGGGAATATGCGGGAGAATCCCTTTACGCCTAATTCAAAATTCAAAATTCAAAACCCAAAATTGTGTTATCTCATCCGACGTATGACGATAGACGATGCTCCGCCGCCCCCATTGCAAATCGAAGCACAGCCGATGCTTTGATCCCGGGAATCCAAAGCATTGATCAGAGTGGTGACAATTCTACTGCCCGAAGCCCCCAGCGGATGGCCCAGTGAAACCGCGCCCCCATGCACATTGAGATTTTCATAATCGACATTGAGCTGTTGGGCAAAAACCATCGGAACCACTGAAAACGCCTCGTTGACCTCATAGAGATCCACGTCCGCAATCCCCAGGCCAGCTCGATGAAGAGCTAATGGCGTGGCGATGGTCGGTGCCGTGGTAAACCAATCAGGATCATGCGCTGCATCGGCATAGCTCAAAATTTCGGCCCGGGGAGTCAGGCCGTGTTTTTCGAGAAAGTCCTCACTGACGATCACGGCTGCCGAAGCTCCATCGTTGATGGTAGACGCATTGGCAGCAGTGACGGTGCCGTCTGCGGTGAATGCAGCTCTCAGAATGGGGATTTTATCAAAATTAACTTTTTTGTATTCTTCATCTTCCGACACTACGATTGGAGGACCTTTGCGTTGCGCTACTTCCAGGGGGGTTATTTCGTTGAGAAAGGTACCATTCTCAGTGGCGTTTGCAGAACGCTCATAGCTGCGAATGGCATAGTCATCCTGCATTTCACGTGAAATATTGTATTTCTTCGCCGTATTGTCAGCGCTTACCCCCATAGCCTGTCGGCTATAGGCATCAGCCAGCCCGTCTTTTTGCAAACCATCGATGAGAGTGCCTTCACCAAATTTGTACCCGAATCTGGCATCTGACAGATAATAGGGAATACGGGACATATTTTCCATCCCTCCAGCGATGACGACCTCGTTGAGGCCAAGCTGGATGCTCTGAGCAGCGAGCATAATTGCCTTCATACCCGATGCGCATACTTTATTGACCGTAGTGCAGGGAATGGTATTGGGCAGACCAGCTTTGAGGGCTGCCTGCCTGGCAGGGGCCTGCCCCAGATTGGCTGAAACCACGTTTCCCATAAATACCTCACCTGGTATGTCCACATCAATTCCGGCCAGTTCCATGGCTCCTTTGATGGCTGCCGCTCCCAGTTCAGTGGCCTCCAGACCTGCAAGAATCCCTCCAAAACTCCCTATCGGGGTTCTGGTGGATGATAGGATATAAACTTTCTTCATTTTTTCTTTAATACTTTTTCAATGCGCTAAAATAAGTCTTTTTTCCAATCTTCTTCCCAGGTAACGGATCGAATCTTATATAATCTTTGTGGTACCTGAATTGTAGCAAGAATTAATTGAATTGGAATTATTGCTTTTCACCTACGAATTAACATTGTGATATAATTAAGAAGTGTTATTTAACAACACTCATCCAATGAAAATGGCAATAAGGTTATTTTGCCTCC
Organism: uncultured Bacteroidota bacterium; assembly: GCA_937876435.1. Taxonomy (GTDB): domain Bacteria; phylum Bacteroidota; class Bacteroidia; order Chitinophagales; family Saprospiraceae; genus Membranihabitans. The sequence goes on along the minus strand of CALEIL010000162.1, from coordinate 6,899 downwards.
CGTTTTACAGCTTACTTATTCATTCTAAAATTAAAAAACTATGAATTTAAAACATGCAAGCTTTTTCACAATGTTGATTTTGGGATTATTTCTGACGTCCTGTGAAGAAGATACAGATCTGACCCCGGATCCGGATGAGAAACAAGGCAAGTTTGAATTGGAGATAACAGATGCTCCAGTGGATGACCCGGCGGTGAAAAGTGTGTTTGTTACCATAAGCGACGTTCAAATCGATGATCAGTCGTTACCAGATTTTTCACCCGTCACCCTCGATTTGCTCACCTTGCAAAATGGTACAACCAGTATGTTGGGTTCCGATAGCATAACCGTTGGAACATACAATGATATTGCGATTGTACTGGACACCGGTGAGTGTTACGTAGAAGACGTCGATGGAATCCGGCACGACCTGATTCCTGAAACTTCTGTGATAGAACTCGCGCATGAGTTCACCGTATCAGAAGACAGCGCTGTCCAACTGGTTTTGGATTTTGACCTTCGTAAGACGGTACACCGAAATCTGACCGACAGCATCGACCGGTATGATTTCGTATCCGCTTCGGATATGACCAATGCCCTCCGGATAGTTGACAAAGCTACCGTGGGACAATTGACTGGTCAGGTCACCGATGCTTCGACTGAGAGCGATATTATCGTCGCTTATGTTTACGAACAAGGTGAATTTGATGCCAACACAGAAGCTGATGTCAGCGATGAATCACAGATTCGATTCGCCAATGCCGTGTCAAGTGCAATGGTACAACCGGATGGGAGTTATGATTTCTCCTTTCTGGAGAGCGGTGAATACGAGCTTCAATTTGGCTCATTTGATGAAAATACCACGACAGGGGAAACCGAATTTAGAGGAATTCTTGAAGTTGATCCCAGTATGATGGAGGACGTATTGAATATTACCGTGACACCTTCGGTGACTACTGAGGTAGACCTGTCAGTGACAGGATTGTTACCTTTCTAATCTAATTTTTTAAATCAGGTAGAAGGATATCATCCTGGTGAATAAGTGGAAATTACTGATAGATCAGTAATTTCCACTTTTTTTATCACAAAAGTTATGTATATTTTGCCAGGTAAAACACGTGATATGAGTGCCAAATATTTCTTCAGTCTGATCTTCTTCGTGGGACTATTGATGTCTTCCTGTAGTTCCATTATGCAATTTCAGGAAGCAGAACCCCTCGGAAAGGGAACCGGCGAGGTGATGGCTGGGTTTGGTGCAGGTTATTACCCTGGAAGTCTCGAAGACAATAACTATGGATTTCCCCTGATTGCGTCATTTCGATATGGAGTTGGTTATCGAACCGACCTCGGGGTCAAATATACCCTGGACGATGACCTGGAGTTGAATCTGAAACATAATTTTCTTTTGACTAATATTTTTCTGGTGTCCGCCGGTCTACACGTCGGTGTGGACGGCATTTTTGGCAGTGAAAAGAATTTTTACGGACGGGTACCCTTATATCTCCAGTTGCGATTTGGCGGTTTTTCGGTGTATGGAATTCCGGCGGTCAGTACGGGTCGTTTTGGGAGTGATCTGGGTCTGACGGCCAATCTGGGAGCGTCCTTTGGGAGGTACAACAACAAGTTATTTATCGAAGCTGGAGTAGGGGATTATGAAGGTCTGGGGACTGCGATAAAAACATTTGGCGTCGGATTTGCCCACCGGTTCTAATGTCCGTATATTTCGCATTTCAAATTTCTTTTGATGAAAATAGGAATTCTCCGGGAAGGAAAAGTACCACGCGATGCCAGGGTAGTATTGAAACCCGAACAATGCGCGTTTTTAAGGGATACAGGTGGCGTCGACCTGGTGGTTCAGGAATCCGAAATACGTTGTTATAGCGACGATGAATACAGATCTCATAATGTGCCGGTGGTCGGATCCGTGGATGATTGCGATATTTTGATCGGGGTCAAAGAAGTACCCACTCATGAGTTAATCGCCGATAAAACCTATTTTTTCTTTTCACACACGATCAAAGCTCAGCCCTATAACAGAGAATTGTTAAAAGCTGTCCTGGCAAAAAACATTCGACTGATCGATTATGAAGTTTTGACCGATTCGCAAGGGAAACGGTTGATAGCGTTCGGCTTTTTCGCCGGGATGGTCGGGGCGCACAATGGTTTATTCACCTACGGAAAACGGAGTGGTGCGTTTTCACTGGGGCGGATGAAAGACGCTTTTGACTACGCACAGATCCGGAAATCCTATTCAGACATCCCATGGCCAGCTATCAAAATCATTCTCACGGGGAAGGGGAGGGTAGGAGCAGGAGCGGTGAAGGTGCTCGATGACATGGGGATCAGACGCGTATCCTCAGACCGGTATTTGAATGAAATTTTTGAGGAGGCTGTTTATACGCAAATTGACTATGAACAATACGTCAGGCCAGTGGACCACTCCAGGCGGCGAATGGATGATTTTTTCCAACATCCGAAGGATTTCGAATCGACCTTTGCTCCATTCACCACTGTCTCCGATGTTATGATCAATGGGGTGTACTGGGACAATGAAGCTCCTGCATTTTTCAGTCCGGAAGATATGCGTTCTCCTGATTTCAGGATCCGGACCATCGCGGATATAACCTGTGATATAGCACCAGTGTCCTCCATTCCCTCTACGTTGCGCGCGACCACGATCGACGATCCGGTCTTTGGATATGATCCGGTAGGTGAAAAGGAGGTGGAACCATTTCAAAGAGATGTGATAGATATGATGACCATCGACAATCTACCCAATGAACTACCCCGCGATGCCAGTACCTCGTTCGGTCAGCAATTCATAGAGCATATATGGCCCGAGATAGCTGCAAATTCATTTCACGGAGATATCCTGATGGGAGCCACCATAGCAGATCAGGGTAAACTGGGACCTCATTTTCAATATTTGCAGGATTACGTGGAAGGGTAATTCCTCCGTTTCACACCCTGATGTGTCTTATCCACCAGATCGGAAGAGCAATTCCTCCGTGACCCACTCTACAATAACTTATCGTCAGATGAGTGTCTATCAAAGGCAATTTAATTCCTCGGTTTTCGCCTGGAGGCTATCATTGAAAATGCGTTTTTCATCTACCGACATTTCACCGGTGAGTTTTATTAATTCAGCCCGGATCGTATCGGATAAATTCCGACTGGTCTCGGCCAGCCTGGTTTTTCTTTTTTCCATGACGGGGAGGGATGATTTCCAGTATTGAGCTTTGGTATCATCCGCTCCGGCAATTTCCAAAAGAGAGTCCTGATAAAACCGCATGGAATCAGCCAGTGTAAATCTGGCATTCCTCAATTGAATCGCCCGGCAATGGAGTTCGGTGATTCTATCCATATCGTTTTTCCAGGAATCATTTGCATGATCGGCGCACGATAAGAGTATCCCGATTCCGAGAATCAGGAGCAGACTTCTGATCGAAGACATTTTTATTTGATGTTTTGTGGCCAGTTGATGTCGTTCACTACCGCATCGCCTACCGCAAAACCAAGATCCAGACCCGCGGTATTATCCATTTCATAATGGATTCCACCATAGAATCTGGAAAGGGCGCATTCATTGGCCATGTCGTAAAAGTTATCGTATGTCCGTGGTTCAAATCCAAACTGGATCTGACTGAGGTCGGTAAAGGTATAGTCTCCGCTCTCGTCTGAGAACAGGTGGATCATCACCTTGACTCCGGCTCCGATTTCAGCCGAGTGGCCTGAGATATAGGCTGGAAATGGTGGAGTACCGATGACGGTTTCAAACCCGGGGTCGATATACTTTTGGATAAAACTGACCGGTCGGATCAGCACACAATCAAATTTTGATTTCCAGCAACTGATAAAGGCATCGTTTTCAGCCACTGACATCATAGCCAGTCCCACCGCGGTTTTTTCCAGGGTAGCATCGGATTCCTGCAACAGTTGGGTTATGATATTGAAAGTATGTCCTGTGGGAGTACAGGTTACAAATGGATCGTCCGCCCAGTACCTGGCTATGGTCTCTTCTTCGGCCGTATTGTTGGTGACCTGATTGTATACATCCATAGCCTGAGAATAAAACTCAGACTGATCATCTTTGGAGAATGGGATATTGGGATCTGGTTGGCTCATTTCCACCACACCCGATACAAAACTCCTGTTTTCACCCCAAAAAGGATTGAGTGGGGCCAACTGCGGACCGGTAGGTACCCAGCAGTATTCATCCTTGGCCATTTCGAAGCCATTCTGGGCAAAAGGGGCTAGATAGGATTCGTGACCACCGTCTGTTTTGCTGAACTGATACAAAGCCTCGGCTACAGCCAGGCCATAATTTTCTGATCTGGTAATCACATCTTCAGGAACGCTGGCTCTCAATTTGATCTGGTTTTCGAGTTCCATCTGGTCAATCCTTTCCCTGTTTTCCTGGATGATATTCAATTCAAACATCCTTCGCATCATATGGGCCGTGGCGGCGTTGCAGGCCAGTGCCCAGTTGTATTCCATCCCCGGATTGGGTTGGGGTAAACTTCCGGCAGACAAACCATTTATTTGGCCGGCCAGGGAATTTTCGGAATTGATACCGTGAACGACGGATTCATAGGCTGCCAGTCCGATATAGCCGTACGCCCTGGAGGATTGCGTGGGCAGAAATCCAGGTGTGGTCTGGGTGATTCTGCAATTGAGGAAAAAATAGTCTTGCAGGAAAGTTCCGTCGTAAGAATTCGTCGGGCTGCTGTCCAGATTGGGATTGATGCCTTCCGGGTCATCCTGACAGGAAATAATGGTCATCGAAATAGCAATCAAAGCGAAAAACAAACACTTGGAGGCGTACACATTTTTCATGGGATCTAATTGTGGTGATTATAAATTGCATTGAAATTTAATCAAATATACAATCTGCGATCAATAAATCCAAATTTTTAATCCCTGTTAACCAGTTCAGTATGAAGCATCAATCACTGCCCGGATCTGGTTCGCAGATAATCCTTTACATTTTCTTCGATGCGTCTGAGGGGATTTCCGGCAGGGGGTCTCTGAAATGGTTCACCGGTCATGGTTTCGTATAAGGTGATATATCGGTCGCTGATGACCCGTACAAAATCATCGGGCATGGTGGGCATGACCTGCGCTTCCAACCCCTGGAAGCCCTGTGCCATAAGCCATTCCCGGACGAACTCCTTGCTGAGTTGTTGCTGCTTTTCCCCTTGTGACAATCGTTCCTCATAACCTTGCTGGTAATAGTATCGCGAACTGTCCGGGGTATGTATTTCATCGATCAGGTAGATCTTCCCGTCGTACAGACCAAATTCGTATTTGGTATCCACCAGGATCAATCCTTTTTGACGAGCCATTTCACTCCCGCGTTCAAATAATCTGAGAGAGTACGACTCCAATTGATTCCATACATCCGGCGAGACGATGTTTCGGTGGAGTATTTCTTCCCTTGAGATGTCTTCATCGTGACCTTCGTCTGCTTTGGTGGCTGGTGTCACGATCGGATGAGGGAAACGTTCGCTTTCCCGGAGTCCTTCCGGCATATCAACCCCACAAATTGTCCGCTGACCAGCCTGATACTCCCGCCATGCGTGGCCGGCCAGATATCCGCGCACTACCATTTCGAGTTTGATGGGCTCGCATTTCAACCCGAAAGAGACATTGGGATCGGGCACCGCCAGCAGCCAATGAGGAACAATGTCTTCGACTGATTTGAGAAAGTATGCTGCTATCTGGTTGAGAACCTGACCTTTGAATGGGATGGCCTTCGGTAAAATATGGTCAAATGCAGAAATTCGATCGGTGGCGATCATCAACAGATGGTCTCCTATCGTGTACACATCTCTGACTTTTCCGTGATATACACCGGATTGACCTGGAAATGTGAAATTGGTGCTTTGGATCGCATTCATGGAAGACTGCAGAATTGCAGATTGATCAGTTTGGTATGGAAAAATTTAGATATTCTTGACCGAGTTTCGATCGGATAATATGTCTTTGAGTTCCTTCAGTTTGGCGTATTCTTCAGGCAAAACCTTTTTGACTGCTTCTTTGATCGAAACATAGGTGGCTTCATCGTATTCTATCAGGTAATCCTTCAGACGTTGTTTGACGTACATAACATCGTTGAGCAGGAGGCCCCGGAACGATGGCAGATCGTGCTCATCTTTTTCAAACGCCAGCGTCTGCTGTGGTGGGGCTGACTCGGTTTCGACCTGTACGTTTTCGGGTGCATCGAGCGCTATAAACTCTTCCTTTATTTTTTCCGGTTCTACAAAACCATTCGGGAGAGACCATTTTTGGCCGTTTGGATCTCCTTCGTCCTTGATCAAAAGAATTTCCAGACCCTTTTCCGCCATTCTGTAGATGATAACTTTAGCGAGATTTTTAACACTCATGGAAGGACATTAACTTGGTATTGATATGGTAATCGACAAATATACGATAATTATTTCATTTCCATAAAATAATTACCTCAAGACGCAGGCTTTAAGTCCCCGACCCGTAATCCCAGGTAACCACTGGAAACTTGTAACCATTTTATGCCGTGAATTCACCACACTCTCCACTCCTTCCTCACTAAGATTTAACAACTAAGTTGGTTGAGCTGGTTTATAAAGTTGAGATGGTTGAGTTTTCAAAAATCCGTGCAATCTGTGGAAATTACCTCCACTCTCCACTCCTTCCTCACTAAGATTTAACAACTAAGTAGGTTGAGCTGGTTTATAAAGTTGAGCTGGTTGAGTTTTCAAAAATACGTGCAATTTGTGGAAATTACCTCCACTCTCCACTCCTTCCTCACTAAGATTTAACAACTAAGTAGGTTGAGCTGGTTTATAAAGTTGAGCTGGTTGAGTTTTCAAAAATACGTGCAATTTGTGGAAATTACCTCCACTCTCCACTCCTTCCTCACTAAGATTTAACAACTAAGT
>CALEIL010000161.1 GCA_937876435.1 uncultured Bacteroidota bacterium | reverse complement strand
AGTCAGGTCAAGGCGCTTCGAATGAGTATAGCCGGGGTTCTATGATTGAGGAGCATAATATTACGTATTATTTTTAATATAAAAAATTTTACAATGGTTTTTTTTATTTCAGCCATAAAAATTCTGTTTTTTATAAATATCGCCTACTTTATATACCCAGACTACATCTTTCATCGAACTAAGTGCCAGTTGTAATTTCTGTATATAGTAAGATTCGAATTTTAGGCTACCATATTTTATTTTGTGGATAGAATTGTCCTCAAAGGAATTATGGATGACTCTGTCTTCAGTTTAAGACCAAAAAGTGCTTGTTACCTCCGGATAATTAGCTATTGCTGTTTCATAAGAAATGGATGCTTTTGGAGGAAGCTTGAGCTTCCCTGGGGATCCCAAAGCTCCTGCTTTGGGGGGAAATATTATAATAAGGTAGCTGGAGCTCCCTCTACCCCAGCAGCTTATATACATCGGATACAGTCGTCATGGTGAAGTGGTCCGGAAACCGAACTCTGTAATGATCCGGATGACCGATGGTAAGGGTAAAATCAGGCGTCCCAGCGTTCCGGGTCTTCATTGTTGTGAAAGGAAAACGACCTGGAGTCAGTCCCTGCAATACCGACCGGAAAGTTCGCGGATATCTGGGAATGCCGCCTTCCGCAGCTCACTGGTTTAAAATTTGGAAATATTCTTTGCTTTTCAAAAAAAACCAGCAACCTCACACCGATCGGTCGAGAAAAATGAACGGACCCTTTGTCACGACCCCCATGTAATGGATTGTAAATCAATCGATTTTCATTGGAACCCATCGTAAAAATCCAGATTAGGGAAAATCCCAGAAGTCCCGCGATCAGCCACCAATATCCCGATCGAAGCGTTTTATATAGTTCAAGGAAAAACATAGGTCCTGCTTGTGATGTAACGGTAATAAAACCAAAGTCCCAATGTTAACAGTACACTCCATGCCAGGGATATACGTAGCCATTGAGCGTTGAATCGGGAATGCTGTAAATTGTAGTGAAATTGGTACGCAGAATCCAACAAAAAAATGGACGAAAAAAATAATATTCCAGTGAGGAGAATATAACTCCATTTTTTGCTAAAACTCAGAAATAAAACGACCATGAGTGGATAAACCAGTGCTGCCCGGGCCCCCAGGTTGGACATAGGGTGGAGAAGGGCGATCCAGTCTCCCGTTTCCGGTGCGACCATTTCCCTGGTACAAACGAATCGGTACAACAGAAAGGTGGAAATCCAGATGAGAACCATCCATAAGAGGATTGTCAATATATAAAATATTGATTTAAGTCCCAATATTTGAAGAAAAATCCTGTTGTTTTTGCGCAGAAAACGCGGGGATTCCATCGAAAAAGAAGCATAGAAAAACCAGGGGATACCAATGAGTAGTAGCCAGGACAAGCGGTAGGTTGTACTATAGATGACGAAATGAAGCAGGCTATCATCGAGATACCACCACGAATATTCTTCAAATTTTATATCAAATTTTCGGAGCGTCAACCAGGGCGCTGCAGTGATCAGCATCAGGGCGAACACGAATATCCTGCGATTTGCCGGTAAGTCAAATACCTTCCGGATCTCTATCATCCAGATAGATTTATATGAACGGAGGTCGTCCATGTTCGATAGCTGTGGTGTACAAATCTGTCAGATTCTCAATATGCCGGGAAGTTTCCAGGTCTTTCGCCGAAGAGGTTGATATGCAATCCTCAAATGGTATGATTGGACCGGTATTCCATTGCTGGTCAGATGGACCGTGGTAATACAGACCATTTTCCATAGCCTCGACCTGCATAGTCCATATGAGCCGGTGTCGGATTAAAAATGCAATTTGGTCCGCCAGTCGAAGTGAATGCGAAATGATGTGGTCATTGATCAGAAGCGTACGGCCTGATTCCTTGAGGCGGATGAGCAGAGCGATTACTTTTTCGCTATAAAACGGGTCCAGTCCATTGAATGGCTCATCCAGGAGAATGATGGCCGGATCATTGATGAGGGAAATAAAAAGAAGAACGCATTGCTTTTGCCCGCCGGATAATTTTTTGAAGTGTAGCTCAAGCAACTCGTCTATTTCCAGGTATTGGTTGAGCATAATATGGTGCTCGCCGTACTCGATGCGGTTGTATCGCAGAAAAATCCGGATGTTGTCTCTCAATTTAAGTGAGGAGTATACGAAGGGATGATCCAACAGTGCCCCCATCCTACTACCGTCCGGGATTGTTATAGAACCTTTGTATCGGGAATAAATCCCGCAAATGCAATACACCAGGGTGGATTTTCCCGCTCCGTTGGGTCCCAGAATGTAAGTGACCTGGCCTGGATACAAAATAAGGTTGACCCCATCCAAAGCTACATGGCCATGAAAAGCAAAGGAAACCTTATTAATGTTTACGTTCATTCTACAGTCGAACTTCAACAAGATTACGGGCTAAAATTAACAAATTCTTTGGTTTTCTCCAAAATGGTAAAATGATATCAACGAAAAGCTAACTAAAATGAATATCACCAATTACCATTCCCAACCATTTAAGTTTAAACGCCGCTTCTCGATCCAATCTCCATCTTCTAATCTTGAATAAGAATAAAAATCACCTTCTTGATTATTACATGACCACCTTGTAATTCTCAGCCCACCAATGGTTTTCTGAAAGCCTTTACGGCAAGATACTGTAGCAGAAATTCCTCCAGTGATTTTTTTCATCTGATCTCTCCTACTACGTCTTTGGTTCCTTAAATGTATTCCATATTTCTTTTCTCCGGATTCTTCACTAGCTTCCGCCAAAAGCACATTGCCTGTCCATATCGTTAAGAATTTTTCTAAATGTATTTTCGTAATTCTGTTTTTGTGCGAGTGAATTTTACATTCTACTTCACCGAATTCGACTTTGGAAATTAAATAAAATTCCTCCGCATAGGGTGTTCTAACCTGAGCTATGAAGGGTGTGGGTAATTCAGTAAGCTTATTTGCATCGACTCGCAGAGCCAGGTTTTGTACTTTCCAATGTGATAGAGCATCACTTAATGACAATAGGCTGGGATAATCTGGGTGATTTTGTAATACTTTTTTAATTGTTTCGGTTGTGACTTTTACACCTAGTGTGCCGGGCAGTTCGTGATACTTAAGACGAGGTTATTTTTGCTACAATCATTATGAATACTAGGTTCTGGGCGAATAATTGACCGTGTCGATTTGAAATCAGAAATTCACAAGCTAAAAAATAGTTTGATGAATTCTGGCAAATATGTTTTTTCACAAATTGTAGAGATCTTACCCAAGCGAAGCTTCGACCGTATTGTTGACAAATATCAAGGTAATAAGTACATCAAGCATTTCTCTTGTTGGAATCAGTTGCTTTGCATGGTTTTTGGACAATTAACCCATCGGGAGAGCCTGCGTGACTTATTGGTGGTAATAAGAGCTCATAGTAGTAAAAGCTACCATCTTGGTCTTGGTAAAAAAGTATCCAGAAGCAACTTAGCCAAAGCAAATGAAAACCGTGATTTCCGGATATTCGAAGAATACGCCTATCTGTTAATTGACATTGCTCGTAAGAAACGATCTGTGAAGGATTTTGAAATCCGGGGTAAGATATATGCCTTTGATTCGACTACTATCGACTTATGCTTAAGTATTTTTTGGTGGGCCAAATTTAAAAAGATTAAGGCTGGCATAAAGGTACATACTTTGTACGATACCGAAACTCAGATACCATCCTTCATCCATATTACTGATGCTGCCTACAATGATATGAATGCAATGGATTTTATCCCATATGAACCTGGAGCATATTATATATTTGATCGTGCCTATATTGACTACTCAAGGCTATATCATATCACTGAACACTCCGCGTATTTTGTTATAAGAAGTAAGTCAAATCTAAAGTTCAGACGGATTTACTCAAATCAGATTGATCGATCTTC
>CALEIL010000160.1 GCA_937876435.1 uncultured Bacteroidota bacterium | reverse complement strand
TGGAGGATAGAAAGGGAACTTATGGCGCAGACCCATTTGTAATAGCATTAGCAAAAGTTGAAGACTTAATTGTTGTAACTGGTGAAAAGGCAACAAACAACATTGCAAAGCCTAAAATACCGGACGTTTGCAACGATATGAGCATCGAGTGTATTAACATTTTGGATTTGATGCGTAGAGAAGGATGGCGATTCTAAAGCCAACACTGTTTTACACATTACCGTACTCGTGCCTGGGCGCGCCAAAGAGCAAAACCGCCAGCGCACATAGAAAATGAGGAGCAGAAAACAATCAACCTCCCCCATCGCAAGAATAAATAGGACTTAGGTGATAAAATTGACATGGGGGAAAGCGGGCTACAGCTGCCAGCAAAGGCTATGAAAACATGCGGGCTGACAAAATAAAATGAACATTTAAAACACATAATAAAATCCGGTATTCGGTTGACAAATTTGCGTTCCAAAACCGGGATGTTTCGTAGCCAGTGCCGTTGTATGCAAGTATCCCCCCCATTGGACTCAATTTATTCTTGGTTGTTACAAAGTCAGATCTTTGCTGAAAAGCTGTGACGACAAGAGCAGACCAGCCTCGGTATATAGCGGGATGGCAAAAGTCATCTTTGAGCATAGCCGCATACTGCAAAATGCACGCATTAAAACCCGCTTCTTCCATTATTGGCTAAAAAAGTACAATTCCAGAGCTACCCAGCCGGGTAAATTTATTGAGATTTAATCTTTAGAGGAAAAGCACAGCGAGTGGCATCGAACAGAAATAGTCCTACCCAACGGGGTAAGGATACTGTACACCGGTGAGCTTTCAGTCACCTTTGTCAGATCGTTGTTCGATGTTTGAACGCTCTCGCAAATACTACTTGTGGGATAAGCTACAGATATGCGCATGAGCTACAACACGCCAGGTAATATCGTCACGGTACAGAGGGGGAAGAATTTGCAGGGAGGTGAAAAGCCCACTCCGAAATAACCAATCATTTGCGGTCAAATTCAGTAATATTTGTCTCGTATGTGTCACGCAACATAAAAAAAGCCCCATGATCCGGGGCTTCTTTCGTAGCGTGGGGGAGGCTTGAACTCCCGACCTCAGGATTATGAATCCTGCGCTCTAACCAGCTGAGCTACCACGCCTTATTTTCAAACATTGTTTCTTTTCTTCTAAATCTCTCAATCCCCGACCTCCCGTACGGGCGCTCTAACCAGCTGAGCTACCACGCCTTATACTCTATACCTCCTCATGCTCTGTTGCAATACTCTGATCTACCAGTATCCGACCACAATGTTCGCAGACGATGACTTTGTTCATCAGAGATATTTCCAACTGGGTCTGAGGTGGAATTTTGTTAAAACAACCACCGCAGGAGTTACGCTCTACCGTCACGACAGCCAGACCATTTCTGTAGGAGGTCCGTACTTTATCGTAAGCTTTCATCAATCGGGACTCGATCTTTTCCCGCTGTTTCTCGCTTTGAGCCTCCAGCCGCTTTTCATCTTTCTCCGTCTTGGAGATTATTTTGTCCAGTTCACTTTTCTTGAGTTCAAAAGTTTCCTGCTTTTCGTCCAGTCTCGCCTGTGCCGCTTCCAGGACTTCTTTCTTGGACTCGATCTTAGCCTTGTCATCCCGGATTCTTTTTTCCGAAAGTTCGATCTCAAGACTTTGCAACTCAAGTTCTTTGCTGAGTGCTTCGTATTCCCGGTTGTTCTTGACGTCTTCCAGTTGCTTATTGTACCGCTCAATCAAAGCTTGCGCTTCCTTGATATTGGTCGATTGCCGGTTGTTGTCCTCCTCCATTTCAGCGATCGTATCAGTCAATCGCTTGACCCGCTTAGTCAAGCCTTCGATCTCATCCTCCAGGTCGTTAACTTCGATAGGAAGCTCCCCTTTGAGAATTTCAATTTTGTCCAGTTCGGAATCAATCGACTGAAGCTCATAGAGCTCGGTCAATTTTTCCTCGACTGTCATTTCCCTTTTTTTGGACATACTACTCTCTGCTTTTTGGTTACGTAACAAACAGACTTTTATCTGAAATAGCGAACCGGGTTCGTATTCATTTTTGTCATTTGAGCCGCAAAATTACGAAAATTATTGGAAATTAGTTCATACAATAACTGAATTGTGAATTTTTCGCTTTCATAATGCCCGATATCCAAAACCATAATCCTGTTATCCGCATCAAAAAACTGGTGATACTTAAAATCAGCCGTAATAAAGACATCCGCACCCGCACTCACAGCGGACTCCAACAGAAAACTTCCTGCACCACCACAAACCGCCACGGTTTCCACCCTATCAATCGCAGGAGAATGAGTGTACCGAATTACTTCCAGTTCAAACCTGGACCGTAAATACATTAGAAACTCTTCCCGATTCATCGGTGATGTTAAACGACCGACCAGTCCTGCTCCGATACTGACCATTTCATTTTTGGGGGACAGGATTCTGCAATCTTCCAATCCAAGCCGTTGACCAATTTTCTGATTGACCCCGTTTTGCAAAACGTTGTCGAGGTTGGTATGGATTGCATATATCGCTACATCGTGTCGTATGGCGGTCACCACTGCCCGTTCGATATAGGAGTTACCGCTTAGTTTTTTCAATCCCTGAAAGATGATTGGATGGTGGCAAACGATGAGATTACATTTTTCATCGATAGCTTCCTGTACTACGTCGGGTGTACAATCCAGTGAACATATCACGCCTGTGACCTGCCAATCGGGCGAACCCGTAATCAACCCGGCATTGTCGTAATCTTCCTGCAGCTCCAAAGGAGCGATGTTTTCCAAAAAATCGGTGACCGTTTTGATTTTAGACATACCCGCTCCGTATTTTTTGGATAAGAGAAGAGGTGCTTTTCCCTTCGACCAGAGGAATAGTCAAAACCCGGCCTCCATAAGCTGTGACTTCTTTGTAACCCACAATGTCTTCTACCATATAATCCCCCCCTTTTACAAGCACATCGGGCTTCAAAGCCATGATCTGATTCAATGGCGTATCCTCACCAAACACCACTATGAAATCGACGAAAAAGAACGCCGCCAGATGGGCAATCCGGTCGTTAATATGATTGATCGGGCGATCCGGCCCTTTTAATCTGGACACCGAATCATCGTCATTGATCCCGACGATCAACTGGCCGCCAAGATTTTTACATTCATTCAGATAATATATATGCCCGGTATGGATGATATCAAAACAGCCATTGGTCCATATCACGTCGTCATCAATTTTCTCCGACAGACCGGGCAGGTCCGCAGGGGAGATTAGTTTATCCGTAATGAAATCAATATTCATGGTCTCGATTTGGACGATAGTTTTTATTTACCACAGGCAGGATGATCAATGATATAATCCCCATCAGTAAATTTACACATATATTTATAGCCAGAAAAATAATCATGGCAAATGAAAAAGCGTCAGGTCCTGCAATCCCGTATATGCTCAGACCAGCTATTACCATCGCGTGGAAGGTACCAATCCCTCCGGGGGCAGGAAGGACCATACCCAGACCGCCAAAAATAAATACCAGTAGCCCTGCTATCGGCCCCAGGTGATCTGTAGCATCAAAGCTCATCATGGGTAGATAAGTCATCAGATAATACATCAACCAGATATTGAGACTGTGAAAAATCAACAGCCTATAATTTTTAACCCGCCGAATGCTCAAAACCCCCGCCACAAAGGACCTGACCTTTTTCCGAAGATTGATGATGACCCGATGGTTTTTGAACCGAATCGTCAAAAAGATAACCAGGCCAAAGAGCATGAACATTCCCAGAATTAACCCCGATATCATAATGTAAGAAACTTCCGGGAAACGGGCATTCGCCTGCAAATAATCGATAATCTGCCCTGATGCGAGGATCATCCCCAGACCAAACATAAGCAGCAGACAGAGAAGATCCAACAAACGGTCCGTCACCACGGTCCCCATCACCCTGGCCGAATCTATCCGTTCGTATCTGGCCAGCAAACCGGCCCTTACAAATTCCCCAAACCGGGGGATCGCCAGGTTGGCACAATATCCCACCATCGTGGAGAGAAAAGTGTTGATGTTTCGAACGGGGCCATTTTCAGCTTCTACCAACAACCTCCATCGTATAGCCCTTGAAATATTGCTGATAAAGTATAAAACCAGCGTCATGATCAGCCAAAATGGCCGGGCATTTCTTAAATCGTTTTTGACCTTATCCACCAGACTGCAATCCGATGCAGGATTGCCCTGATCCAGGCAATAATTCATATACTGGGTGGCCTGCTCCTGGTAAACGGAATAAAAAATAATCACACCCAGACTGAGGAACAGTATGAGCCTGAAAAGCGTATTGAAGTTTTTTCTCAACTTGGATTAAGATATCTGGTTGTTTTCATCAGGATACACCGTGACGGGGGTGTATTCCGCAGCTTCTTCGGGTGCCATCAGAGCATAGGAAATAATAATCACGATATCTCCTACCTCAGCTTTCCGCGCGGCTGCCCCATTTAGACAAATAATGCCGGATCCCCGTTCTCCGGGTATCACATAGGTTTCAAGTCGCTCTCCATTATTGTTGTTGACCACCTGAACTCGTTCCCCTTCCTGAATATGACAAGCCTCCAGCAAAGCCTCATCTATGGTAATACTACCCACATAGTTGAGATTGGCTTCAGTGACGGTGGCTCTGTGTATCTTAGATTTGAATCTGTGAATCAGCATAAGAGTGCAAATTTAGAAATAATAGACCGGTAATTAAAATCTTTTTATCCGTCTTGTGGTAACAGGCTAATTGTAAATATAGTTCTGAGGAGTCGTTCCCGCACACTCACAGCCCCCACATCTACTCGTACCCACAGCTATTCGTACGCCTACCTATTCAACGCATTTCCATATTATCGATAAGTCTCACATCGCCACACCACACAGCGGTGACCACTGACACCGTGCCCTGACAATCCTCCTTAGAAGAGATAATCCGGAGATCATCGGTACAGACGAATTCAAAATATTCGGGACGAAAAGGAGGTTGCTCCAGACGGTCCATGGCAGCTTTTTTCAATTCAGCCAAAGAAAGATGAGGGAAGTGTGCCGAAGTCTCCTGCAGGGTCTTATAAATGATCGAAGCCTGGTTTCGGTCTTCTTCACTCAAACGCTCATTGCGGCTGCTGCCTGCCAGCCCGTGGGATTCTCTGACGATCGGCAACCCGATTAATCTACAGGAATATTCCATTTCCCTGATCAAAAGACGAACCACGGCCATTTGCTGCAAATCCTTCAAACCCATATACAAATATTCAGGAGAGACGATGTCCAGCAATCTGTTCATAATCTGCAATACCCCTTCAAAATGACCAGGACGGAAAGCTGCTTCCAGCGTATTCCCCAGATGCCCCAGATCGACGGATGGGGTTTTCAGACCAGTCTCCGGATATATTTCCTCATCGGAAGGCAAAAATACGACGTCGCATTCCAAATCATTCAGAAAGGCAAGATCCTCTGAGACGGGTCGTGGATATCTTTCCAGGTCTTTGGGATCATTGAATTGAGTGGGATTCACGTAAATACTGACCACCGTGTAATGGCCGCGTTCGAGAGAATGCATGACCAGGGAACCGTGGCCTTTGTGCAAGGCACCCATGGTGGGAACAAAACCGATCGGCTTATTCCGTTTTCTGACCCCCTGAAGGTGTTGTTGCAGGGCGGCGATTGTTTTGAATAAAAACATGTTATTTGTTGTACCATTTTTGTAAAATCTCCTGCCCCTGTTTTCCCTGCACGGTATAATCCTTGTCCTTATTCCTGATCCGGGATTGGGAGGTATACCATTTCCATATAAAACCCCCGGCCCACCAATCGTATGGATAAAAATTCTCCATCAATACATCAAGAGCTACTGCCTGTGCCTTTTCGTTGACAGGAAGTTCTTGGATTCTATCCTCTTTTTCCCAGGTGTTGTAGGCATTGTAGTCAGTACTTAGATATCCGAATTCTGTAAAGAGAACGGGCGTTTCCCATTTCTGGCTGAATTTTTCGATCTCTTTGCGGATGGGTTTCCAGGCTCGGGAGAGAGCGCTCCGGTCCGGGTGCTGGCTATCGATCAGGGGAAAATATGCATTGATGCCAATGTAATCCAGATCGGACCAGAATTGTGGAACCGTATAGGAATCCCAGTTGGAAGCATAGGTAAGTTTACCCCCAAATCTTTCCCGGACCTCAACGATCAGGTTTTTCCAAAACAGGGGTCGGTGTGCCACGGATTGTTTCAATTCCGTACCGATGCACAACAACTCGACCTCCATACTATCAGCGATCTCCGCCATTTGAAGTATGTAGTCCGCATAGCCCTCTTCCCAGGAAAGCCAATCCGAATGATCGTCGTAATAAATATCGCCGCTCCATGAATGGTGGGCCCAAATCTGAGGTTTGAGCATCACCTTCAGGCCGGATTCATGACAGTAACGGATGGTCTCCACGATCCCTTCCCTGGTCTCGCCCCACCATTGTTTGGACTCATCATACCGGACCATAGGCCTATCGCTGGGAGTAAAGGCATACGGTACGATGGCCAGCCAACCTGCTCCGATTTCCCTGATCTCCAGCGTAGGATTCTCAGACAATGGTTTCGAGGGAGCCACCATCGTAATCCCATCCACAAAATCCGAAGTGGACCTGTTAGCCCGGTTATGCACTTCCTGCCCGCATGAAAAAATCATCAGAAGAGAAAATAATAGAAGTTCTAATTTAGCCGGACTGGTCACAGATGCACGTTATTATATAACAAATAAACAATTTTTTCGTCATTATCCCGACACAACCATATAAATAAGACATCGTATGAAGGGCTTTTATGTAGCTGCAACAAACCAACACGTAGGAAAAACGACTTCAACACTGGGCCTTGCTGCCATTTATCGCTCGCTGGGTTTGAATGTGGGATATTGCAAACCCGTAGGTCAGGAATTTCTCGATCTCAACGACCTTCGGGTGGACAAAGACACGCTGCTTTTTGCCGACTTACTGGGCTTCAATCTGCATCCAGCCTACCATTCACCCGTTATATTGGGTCCAGGAGCCACTACCGCTTATCTTGATCATCCGGAACAGTTTCAGTATCGACGGGAAGTAATGACCGCTGCGCAATATTTACAACAAGTCCATGAACTGGTGATCTACGAAGGCACAGGCCATCCGGGGGTAGGCAGCGTGGTCAATCTTTCCAATGCCGATGTAGCCAGCATGCTCGATCTGGGCGTGGTGATGATCGTGGAAGGAGGGATAGGCAGTACCATCGATCGGCTCAATACATGTTCTGCATTGTTCAGAGAGAAAAATGTTCCGATAGTGGGTGTGATAATCAACAAGGTCATTCCTGAGAAAATGGACAAAGTCAAATATTACGTTTCCAAAAAACTTCGCGAAATGAATCTGAAGCCACTGGGTTTTGTCCCCTATGACGAATCCATGGCTTTCCCCACGATCAAGGGCATCATAGACCAAATCCGGGGCACGGTGACATTCAATGAGGATAATGTTTATAATAAAGTGGAAGATATCATTTCCGGATCGGTCCTGGAGCGAAATCAGTTGCAGACTTCTCAGAAAAATCTGTTGCTGGTCGTGGCGGCCGACAGAGTGGATAATGCCATCAATAAAGTAAAAATATGGAGTTATGAAAAACATGGGGAATTTTCCCCGTTATCAGGGATCGTGGCCACGGGCGAAGGCTTCATCAATTCCGAAACAGAATCGTATATTCTCAAAAATAGAATCCCCTTTATCCGAACCCACCTGGATACTTTGGGTACGGTCAGGCAAATTTCAAAGATGGAGGTTAAGATAAATTTGAAAACCCCCTGGAAAATTCAGAGGGCCATAGAACTCATCAAAGAAAACGTAGATTTGGAGTATCTACAGGAGTCCGTCAAAAAAATGTAAAATTTTTTTAAAAATTCTTTGGGATTAAAAAAAATGTCTTATATTTAAGCATTGAATTTGAGCAGCCCTTATGCAATGTTCATCTTCACATAATTGATCTTTTCACAATCAGAGAGTTAGTAAAATCCTATTAATCAACATTCGAAGGGCTGCCATTTTCAAATTTCAAATGACATATCTGTAGAACGCACCTCCCTTTTGATCCGCTGCTTGCAAAAACAAAAATTTTCTAAATTTTTTCACGAAGTAATTCCACACCATCTGCGAGGAAGATATATTCTTCTTCAGGTTCAGTAATAGCGTCGATTTCAGCCTGGCTTTTACCTGCATCCATGGCAAAATGTTTCAGAGTTTCTACGTCCGTAATCTGACGAAAAGCTTTTCCCTGCAACACAACGGTCTCACCGGAAATATCTTTGGGCATAAAAAATCCATAGTCTTTGAATTTGACCATAAAGACAGGTTCGCTGCTCCCTTTCGGTGATATCGTCATCCAGCAACCCATTTTCTGACATACCTTACTCACTTCCCCCGCGGAAGTCACAAACAAAGTATCCGAATTTGACAACTGGTCGTGTACTTTTGTGAGAGCTACCAAATCCTTGTCTTTGATTTTACCTCCAAACGATTCAGTGCTTGCACTCGATTGCTTGAGTGCTTTATACCCAGCAGGCTGACAGGCCGCTATTGAAAACAGAATGACAATCCAAATAGTTAATTTCATTTTTTGCTCATTTTTTAACAGAATTACGAATACTAACCCTTCTGTCGCGAAGGTTCTATTTACACATTTTTCACCGCAAATATACCGATTGTACTTGAAAAGAGCCTATACTCAAAAACCAAAACTTTATGTTGATAAATTGGATGAGTATATTCGCATTGGTATTTCCGGTGTATACCTACGCTCAGTGTCTGAGTGGAAATTGCTACAACGGTCAGGGAAAATTCAAATACACCAACGAAGCTGTATATGAAGGAATTTTCAAAAACGGTCAACCCCACGGACAAGGGGTTCTGATTTATTCTAATGGCAACCGCTATGACGGCGAGTGGCGCAACGGGAAGAAATCAGGTGAAGGGGTACTGAACTTTACCAATGGAGCCCGGTACGAAGGTCAATTTGATCACAATTTCATGGATGGATTTGGACAATATACCTTCAAGGATGGCAGCAGGTACGAAGGATTTTTCGAGGCAGACCGGCCCAATGGGCAGGGTTCCCTGATCAGGTTGGATGGATCCAAAATTTCGGGTCTGTGGAAAGACGGAAAATTACAGTCGGAGTCCGCAGAGGAAGAGCCCGGTACTGATGTGGTTTCATCCGGGCAAATAAACAAGTCAGAAAATGTTGTCGAATACAAACCGGTCAAAAAAACGAATGTGTCAGATGGACAGGTGGGCGACGTGAATATCTATGCCGTCATCGTGGGGGTCAGCCGGTACGAAAATTTTGAAACGTTGAAATATTCGGACGATGACGCTTACCGCATATACGCATTCCTCAAAAGTCCTGAAGGAGGAGCCGTTCCGGATGAAAATATCCACATACTCATCGATGAGAGTGCAGTGAAGGAAAACATAGTACAGGCTATGGAAAGCGTAGCGGCGAAAGCTGATGAAAACGATGCGATCATCTGTTATCTGGCCGGACACGGTCTGGAAGGATATTTCCTGCCCATCGATTCGGATGGTTACCGCCGCCGCATCCCTTATCTGAGCTTGAGAAAATACCTGGAAGAAAGCCCCGCCAAACAAAAATTGTTTATGGTCGACGCGTGTTACAGCGGCAGTTTGCTGGCGTCCCGGAGTCCAAACCTTTCTCAGATCCAAAACTTCTACCAACAAATTTCAGAATCTGCCGGGGGGACCGCCTTTTTACTTTCTTCCAAAGAAGCTGAATACAGCAAGGAATCGAGTGGGCTTAGGCAGGGCGTCTTTTCCTATTTTCTGATCGAGGGGATGAAGGGCAAGGCTGATCTTAATCAGGATCAGATTGTCACCATCGAAGAACTGTACCAATACATACAATCAGGTGTTCGCAAATACACCAAAAACGAACAAAATCCGCAACTTGCTGGCCGCTACCAAAGCGACCTTCCGGTCAGTTGGGTAAGAAATTAAACCAAATTGTTGTTTTAATCCTCAGTTTTTTTCTATCTTTGCGCTCCGATTAATTTAACCGCGCCTCGCTGTAACATAAAAAGCTGGGCTACAAACAAATAAACCATGCGGACATATGAAGTAACCTTCATCGTAGATCCCGTGCTGTCCTCTGAAGAGATCAAAACGACAGCACAGAACTACATCGATCACCTGAAAAGTGAAAATTGTGAAATCGTCAACCTGCAGGAAATAGGTCTGCGGCAGTTGGCCTATCCCATCAACAAACGTTCCACTGGCGTATATTACAGCCTGGAATTCCAGTCAGAAACCGGCGAAATCGTCAAAAAGATCGAGCTCGCCCTCAAACGCGATGAGCGCGTGATCCGGTATCTGGTTGTCAAACTCGATAAATTTGGCATCCAATACAACGATGACAAACGCAACGGCCGAATTGGCAAGACCATTCCCAGGGATGAAGTGATAGACCAGTCAACCAGGGAAGAAAAACCCCGGGAGGAAAAACCCCGGCATGTTCCACAACCCGTAGCAGCACTTTCAGAAGAAGAATAATTAACAGATCGAAAAAAATTAAAAAATGGCAAAAAGAGACGATATAAAATTTCTTTCCAATCCCAATATTGGACAGAATAAAAAGAAATACTGCCGATTCAAAAAATACGGCATCAAACACATAGATTATAAAGATCCGGAATTCCTCAAAAGATTTCTCAACGAACAAGGGAAGATTCTTCCCCGCAGGATCACCGGTAATTCTTTGAAATATCAACGACAACTGGCCGTAGCCGTGAAAAGGGCTCGTCACCTGGCAATATTGCCTTACGTGACTGACCTTATGAAGTAATTGCATCACCGATCAAACATAAATGACAATGGACATTATACTATTAAAAGATTTAGAAAAGGTAGGTGAGAAAAATGACGTAGTATCGGTGAAGCCCGGCTACGCCCGCAATTACCTCATCCCACAGGGTTTGGCTAAGGTAGCCAACAGAGCCAATATCAAGACACTGAATCACATACTCAAACGTGAGGAAGCCAAAGAACTTGAAAAATTATCAGACTACCGCGAGTTGGCAAAATCGCTGAAGGATAAAGTACTCCGGATCGGTGCAAAAGCCGGGTCAGAAGGTAAGATCTTTGGTAGCGTGACCACGCTGCAGATCTCCCAGGCGATCAAGGAACAAATGGGACTGGAAATTCCACGTAAAAAGATCACACTTCCGGAAGAGGTGAAAACTCTGGGCACTTATCAGGCCGAGATCCATTTTCACAAAGACGTACCTGGCGTTGTGGCCTTTGAGGTAGTAGAAGAATAAACCACATCAGGTTTGGACATAGAAATAGGAAGCACCTTCATGACGAGGGTGCTTTTTTTTTACTTAACATGAAGTCCTGGATAAGGTCCTGGTGATAATGGAAGGCCCCATGTGGTGGCGACTTCGTGATACATGCGTATCTCAATCAGTACCCGGAATAGGCCAAAACCGTATATCAATCCAGACCTTGCAGTAAATGCAATTCATTCACCTTCTTCTGGATGTCTTCCAGTTTTTGGACGAGATTGAAATCGGAAGAGGACGCTTTATCCGAAAATCCGATGTGCGCGTAGTACTGCCAGACTTCTGCTATGGAATCATAATCGATGCGGTAAGGTGGAAACACAGGATTATCCGATATGGCGGTCAGGGAATTTTTATTTTCATTTTTCCGGATTCGCTTATAGACCATCCCATCCCGTTTGGTTATGATAATGTATGTCCGTTGATCCTTTAAGGATTCCAGTGACTCTACCTTCACACCGATAATGATCGTTCCCGATTCCATAGGCCACATCGAATCTCCCTCAATTTCAAATCCCCTGTATTCATTCGCGGGTAAATGAGGCATATAAATTTTGGGCAAATCGCGGATGTATTCAGGGTCCTGAAAACTCTCCAGGTAACCGGCTTCGGCCTTAGTATCCACCAGGTCGATGGCCTGGATCATCGCCGCTTCCGGATGGAGATATCGACGGGCACTACCCTCTCCGTAAGCCAGAACATTCCCAGGCTTATACAGAGGTGTGGTGATCAGGGTATCGATATCCACCCCAAATAACTCTGAAAGCGTCGATAGCATTTCAAAATTGGGCTCTGTCTTTTCTCTCTCATAGTCCCCCAGAGTAGTGCGCGCTATCTGGAGCTTTTCTGCTAATGCGGATTGTGTCCAGTTGTGCGATTTCCTTAAATAGATCAGATTTTTCCCAAACATGGCGAAAGATAATAATAAATGTCGGGAATAGCGACATCGTAGACGAAAAATCCGATGAATTACACTAAGAATTTAACATCTACATTACGAAAAACATATTCAGGTCAGTTTTGCATTTTCAAAACCATCATGATTTTGGTCACTGAGAAATAATTAATGGTCGCTTTTGCGTACGTAAAAACTATGATTTCCCTCTTATTTTTAAATAATTACCATATCCGAAGCGTCAAACCGAGGGGGGTGAAATACAGTCCGTAAAAACTAATTTTTCTTTTCCCTTGTTGAACTTAGCAGGAATTCATATCTTATCGACATGAGGCACGTCTTTATAATTTTGCTGGTTTTGCTAACGGGTCAATGGGGAATTTCACAACCCGATTCCACCGTTGATTTCCGATCGGGGGATGTCACGCTCATTCGGATTGACGGGGCTATCTCACCGACCACCACCAATTACATCAGCCGTGGAATAGCTCATGCACGTAAAACCAATTCCCTGGCTTTGATTATCGAAATGGATACTCCCGGTGGGCTTTTGGAATCCACCAAGGACATAGTCCAGTTGATCCTGGATTCCGATGATCTTCCCATCGTAGTCTACGTGGCGCCTCAAGGTGCTTCAGCTGCCAGCGCCGGAACCTTTATCACCATGGCGGCCCATATCGCGGCGATGGCCCCGGCCACCAATATAGGAGCTGCTTCACCGGTGCAGATGGGACCTGCCGGATCAGCCAGGACGGATACCGTCATGCAAAAAAAGATCTTCAACTACACCGAAAGTTATATCGAAAGTATAGCCAATCGCAGAGGCCGGAATGCCGAATGGGCGATTTCTGCCGTACGGGATGGAAAATCGATCACGGCTGACAGAGCTGTGGAACTAAACGTGGTCGATTTTATAGCCGAAAGCCGCACCGATTTATTGAACCGTATGGAGGGAATGGAGGTCAACGACCAGGTCATACGATCCAGAGGAGCACAAATCAACGAACTCGCCCCCAACCTCGTGGAAAAACTTCTCGGATTCCTGACTCGCCCCGAAGTCATGCTGATCCTTACGATGATCGCCATTTACGGCATCATAGGAGAAGTAACCAATCCAGGGGCCATCATTCCGGGCATTTCCGGGGCAATTGCCCTGATCTTGTTGCTGTATGCTTCTTCCGCCATGCCCATCAATACTGCGGGATTTGCTCTGATCGGACTGGCAGTGATTCTTTTTGTGGCCGAAGCTTTTACGCCGACATTTGGAATATTATTAGCAGGAGGAGCGGTATCATTTTTCCTGGGTGCATTGATGCTGTTCCAGGATTTACCGGAATCCATGTCCATTTCGTGGGCCTGGTTAATACCCACCACGATCATCACGGTTCTGTTTTTTGCCTGGATCGCTACGGAAGGAATCAGGGCCCAGTTTACTAAAAGCAGAACGGGGAAAGAAGCCATGATCGGAACAATTGCCGAAGTGGTCGATCCAGTGAATGAAATCGGCGGCCGTGTCCTGGTTTTTGGTGAATACTGGAACGCTATCAGCGATGAGCCTTTGGAAACCGGTATGCAATGTGAAATCATCGGAGTGAATAATCTTCAGCTGACCGTCAAAGGGTTGATGTAGAGCAATTGCAACCCGACAAATGGTAAGTGAAGGATTCGAAGATGGTTAAAATTGCCCTAATCCAGGGTACAGACAGGGGTATTGTGTAAAGTATTTCCTGATCTGCTTTTAAATAAGCATCGATTATGGAAAGCTTTCACTATTTTGGGACTTCAAGTACAAAAAATCAGAATTCATGGAAAACGCTCAAAATTTTCTCAATAATCTATCCTGGATCATACCACTGGGTGTGGTCTTGTTTTTGCTGATTACCCAAATGTTCAAAATCCTACGGGAATATGAACGAGCTGTAGTTTTTCGACTGGGAAAATTTCAGGGCACCAAAGGACCCGGGTTGATATTTCTAATCCCATTTATCGATAAAATCCAACGCGTGGACTTGCGGGTATTGACGATTAATGTGGACAAACAGGAAGTGATCACCAAAGACAACGTCACCGTCAATGTGGACGCCATTACATTTTTCAGAGTAGTAGACGCTGAGAGGGCTGTCATCCAGGTCGAAAAATATATCCACGCCACCGCCATGCTTGCCCAAACTACTCTGCGGAGTATCGTCGGGCAGGTTGAATTGGATGAACTTCTTGCAGAACGCGATAATGTCAACAAACGGATCCAGGAAATCATTGACCGGCATACCGATCCCTGGGGAATCAAAGTGGTTTCGGTGGAGGTTCGGGATGTCGTCTTGCCTGAAAATATGAAGCGGGCGATGGCTCGTCAGGCCGAAACAGAAAGGGACCGACGGGCAAAAATCATCAACGCCGAAGGAGAATACCAGGCTGCTGAAAAACTGGTCGAAGCAGCTAAGGTGATCGAAAAGGCCCCCGCCGCTCTCCAACTTCGTTTTCTCCAGACGATGAGCGAAGTCGCCGGTGATAGTGCGAGCTATGTATTCATGCCAATCCCTCTGGATTTCCTGGAAGGATTTAAAAAACTTAAGGAGAATAATAAAGGCGGAGAATAATTTTAAATTTTGAATGCTGAATTTTAAATTGATAGAGGCATATGCCGCAGAGGTGGAGAGCAGGGGTATGCCTTCAAACTTTCGTTGATCTGTTTCAGATTGACTGCATAACTCCCGAACTCAGACCAGATTGCAGAGGCTTGTCCACCAGTCTCCACAATTGACCCTGGCCACAAACGAGCGAAGCACCCAAACTTCAAACCGATTTGCCAGCTGAAAGCTGGCGAATCGTCAAAATTCCATATTTTTGTGCGGTCACAAAATTTGAGAATGATCCGAGTCATTTACATTATCCTCATCCAGTTTTTCGTACTCTCCGCTTTCGCCCAGAAAAATCCAGCGTACGTGTTGTACAATTCGAAGGGAAATAAGGTTTCCTATAACAAAATGGTCCGCAAACTATCGAAGGTTGACGTGATCCTTTTTGGGGAGCACCACGACAATCCTATGTCTCACTGGTTGCAACTCGAATTGACCAATAGCCTGGATCAGGACCGGGAACTTACCCTGGGCGCGGAAATGATCGAAACCGACGATCAGGCTTATCTCGACCTGTATTTAGCTGGCGAGATCGATAGAAAAGGGTTGGATTCTCTCGCCCGGTTATGGAAAAATTTCCATACCGATTATGCACCCCTGGTAGATTATGCCAAAAACAATAAGATCCGGTTTATCGGAACCAACGTGCCCCGGCGGTACGCCAGCATGGTCTATAGAGGTGGATTTGAGGCCCTGGACACGCTGCCCGGGGAAGAAAAATCCTGGATAGCGGAACTGCCCATTGCGTACGATAAAGATCTACCCGGATATCAGAAAATGCTCGAAATGGGCGGCAGTCACGGGGGTGAAAATCTTCCCAAAGCACAAGCCATCAAAGACGCCACGATGGGCCAGTTCATCCATACCAATGTCGAAGCAGACCGGTTGTTCATTCACTACAATGGTTCCTACCATTCGGACAACTATGAAGGAATACTATGGTACCTGACACGTCTCGATCCGAATAGAGAATATCGGACGATCACCACGGTTCTACAAAAAGATATCAGCAAACTGGAAGACGAATTTAAGGGCCGGGCAGATTTTATTATATGTGTTCCGGAGAATATGACCAGAACCTACTGAGGCATTGATGTAGAAACCCTGAAACAGATCAAAACCGGATCAGTCGGACCGGGCCCAGTAATCCCGATGGCACAGGGTTCCACCTGGAAGCATCGAAGGATTGGTAATC
Source organism: uncultured Bacteroidota bacterium (assembly GCA_937876435.1). GTDB lineage: Bacteria > Bacteroidota > Bacteroidia > Chitinophagales > Saprospiraceae > Membranihabitans. The sequence continues at coordinate 2,966 of CALEIL010000160.1, read as the reverse complement.
GATATTTACAAAATTGATCTCGTGATAATTTCTCCAGGATATCCCCTGTCGATCCAAATATCTGATCCGGTTGGCCATCAGGTTGGCCACCTCTATCCTAAGTGTATTCTGCCCTTCGACCACGTATTGGCTGACATCGATTTCGTAAGGGATACTCCAGGCATAGCCCACTTCTTTCCCATTGATCCAGATGCGGCAGCTTTCACGAACCTCGCCCAATGATAACAGATAATTTCCCAAATCTTCAGCCTCAAAAGTAGATTCATATATCGCCTGCCCCGAAAAATAACCAGTCATTACGTCGTCCAATTCTGTCCAGGAAACCAACTGGGATAAAGTCACTGGTTCAGGAATTTCCGGACCACCTTGAGTGAAAGTCAATTTCCACGGTCCTGATATTTCAATTTCTCGCCTGGCATTATCGCGGTATTTCCAATCTTCCACATCAGAAAGGATTTCATCGGTGAACCGTACAAAAATCGACTGTCCTGATTTCAATTGAACCCTGACATACGTCTTTCCATTTTCAACCCGGTTGATGGCACGTCCTACCTGACCCGATACTGGATCCATGAAGATAATCGTTTCTCCGGAGGCGTTAAAAAGCAGGTTTTCATCCACATCAGAAGCCGTGTGATTGACCAAAAAATAATCGGAAGAAAGGTCCGTTTTTCGTCGGACCAACTGGATCCCCGAATCGGTAATTGCTTCCCGTTCAATGCCTTGATACTTCAATCCTTCAACTATATCAGCTGTCAGAACAATCACACCCTTACCCCATTTCGCCGTCAGGACACCAGGTGCAGCCTTCTGGTCGGAATTTTTCACCGGTTTAAAGGGAAGCTCACTCCATAACTCCTCCATCCGATTTTTTCTTTCTACGTGATCGTGAAGTCCAGGCACATCACCTGGTTTGTTTTCAAATAGGACGGTAGCCCCATCGTGCACCAGATCGAGAATTCGTTCCAGAGTGCTCAGACGTAAAAATTGACTGGCGGGAATGATCAGGGTTTTATAGCCAGCCTGGCCATCATTCGTGTTGATCCCCGAAGGTCCTGCCTGTGAATTATTGATTTGATCGTCGGAGATAAAATCAAGCAGATATCCCCGATCTATCAGATGGGTAGACCACTTATAAAACGAAGTGGGATGCAACCATTCATCGATGTGGTGGACGGTGAGCATATTGAGTAGTTGTCCGGAATCCGCCCAAACATCGTATACCGGCCAGTAAATCAACAGATCATTGTCGCTTCGCCCCGCCTGCAACATGGATTGGCAACGGGTAACGAACCGGTTGAAATCGCTGAAATGAGGCCAAAGACTGTTGGCCGGTGTCAGGTTCAGGGAAGCATAGAACAACCACCCGGGCCAGGGTACATCTTTAGGTGAATACGTGACCCCGTGATAGAACATATGATTTACACCCGCCAGATAGGCTTGTTCCAACTCCGGTTTCATCTGTGAAAAGGAGGATTTGAAATGTTCACCGAGCCAGGTAAAGGTTTCGCTGGACACCAGGTTCTTACCGGTCACATGAGCCGCAGAGGAAGCAAACTTGAGCATGACCGGATCGGGATCCACGTTTCGGACATCAGCGCTGTCTCTTCGAAGCCCCGGAATCGGAAAATACGTCGATCCAAATGTCTCACATTCCGGAATATCGACTGCTCCATACAAATCCAGCAAATTGGCGGGTGAGCCGTGGGCCTGGTTTTTGGTCAATCTCCCCCGCTCATGCGCCCATTTTGTCCAGTTCCGGGTAAAATTTTCCAACAATAATTCGTGAAGCGTTTCCCGGTAATCGCTCTTAAGTCTCACGATGGTATCCGTAGGACTGTCAGAGAACAAATTTCTGAGATGCGGTTTCAGATCATACTCCCTTCTTTTGGAAAATTCAATCAAAAAGTTTTTCGTCCAATCAGAACCATAAACCTCGTAACTATCATTATACAGGGCTCTTATCGGTGGCAGTGGCTCATGGAAAGCACTGTCATAGACCTCGAGGTAATTATCCACGGCTGATTTTGAATAGTGATCTAAAACGAAGCCTTCTCCACCGGGGGCAGCTCGTTTTACTTTCTGTCCGGTCTTCCCACTGAAATAAGCGATGATCTGCCATTTATCATCCCCGCTGTTCCATTGCAACCGATGGTTCTCATCCACCAGATGCGTCAGATCCATCCATCTCTTATCGTCCCTACTGGCGAGTACGGCTTGCAGGATGGCCTCTTTCTGCCGGGGATCATCCGGGACCAGCGTTTCATTAAATTCCTGCCCCGGAAGAAGTTCATACTTCATGGTCAGGAGTCGGGAAGCAGCTTCCTCCCATGATACCCACGGACCACCAAACGGCCAACCCGTCCCCTGGGTGAGATCGATGCCCTCGCCAACACCCCGCTGACGTTCGTTGGCGATGCCGGTGACGACGTCGTCGGCACGGAGCACGGTGCTGCCGACCGGGACGATCACATGCCGGTCCCGCCGGACCGAGACCAGCGTCGATCCTTCCGGCCAGTTCACCTCGCTGACGGCCCGCCCGTCGGCGATCGAGCCGGGCGGCACCCGGAAGTCGTAGTAGCCGGCTCCCGGGGGGGTGCGCTGATCCAGCCGAGCCCGCACCAGCTGGTGGTCCGTGCGCGACCCGAGCGCCCTGTGATAGGCCCTCACCGCTTCCTCGCGTCCGAACATGCCGACGAGGCGCCCAGGATCGTCGGGCGCCACCACCGGCAGCCGTCCCACGCCGAGGGCGGCCATCCGCTCCATCGCCTGCGACACCGGGGTGTCGGGAGTCACGGTCGCCGGCCGGGGGGTCATGACCTCTTCGACCCGGGCGCCGGATCCGTCGCCGATGAGGTCGGTGGAGGTGACGATGCCGACCAACGTGTCTTCGTCGTCGAGAACGGGGGCGCCGTGGGTTCGATGAGGCGCGAACTGGGCGCGTAGCTCGTCGGCCACGGTGGTGA